>WBUV01000064.1 GCA_008933525.1 Bacteroidales bacterium
ATCGTTAATGTTAACAGGTCCAAATGACACCGGTTTCTGAGTTCTAGAAAAATATCGTATATGATCAATAATTTTTTTTATCCGTTCTACATTTTCAAAAAGCAGATTAACTTTATCCTTAAGGTATTCTTTGCTAATATTATCGTCCTGAACTTTTAGCAGCATATTATCCAAGCCCATGGAAATACCTCCCAACGGTTGGTTTATTTCGTGAGCAATACCTGCGGCCAATGTACCCAACGATTCCAACTTCGATTTTTGGTAAAGGAGTTGCTGTTGTTTTTCCTGCTTTTTAATTTCTTGAATCATCCTACGCTCCAGTTCCTTATTAATTTCGGTAATTCGTTGCTCTGTTTCCTTTTGCTTTTTAAATTCCTTTTGCTTGGATCTAAATAGCATGACTAAGAATAACGTTAAAACAACAAAAGCAATTACCAGCGAAAACAAAATGATCCCCTGATATTGTGACTTTGATAGTTGCAACTTTTGAATTTCGGAGTTCTGGCGCAAAATTTCATTCTCCTTCTCTTTCTGAGTGATATCATATAGAATTTGAAGTTTTGCTAACTTTTGGCCAGTCTCCTCACTAAAAATTGAATCGCGAAGATCGATCCACATCTTATAGTAATCAAGTGCATCCTTGAATCTTCCTTGAGTTTCGTAAATTAATGCCAAATAGCGATAAACATCGGCTTTCGAATCCGTCAAATTTCGCTCCTTGGCTAACACCAGCGCTCTGTTTAAAAAGCGTGACGATGTAGGATAGTCGCCCAAAGCATAGTGGCATCGCGATAATTTAACCAGAGATGAAACCTTGCTCGATACATCATTTTGATTTTCGGAGATACCAAACTGTTGGTTGTAATAATTAATGGCTTGGTTAATGTTTACTTGTTCAAAAAAAACATCACCCAACCCTTGAAGTGATTGTATCATTCCAAGGGTATCGGCAATAGTTTTACTTAGGCTATAGGATAACGAGAAATTTTGAAATGCACTATCCAATTCCTGAAGCAAATAAAACGAGAGGGCAAGCTCTCGAAGCGATGTTGTGTACCTTAAGGTATCCTTGCTCGAAATTGCATAGGAAGCCGCATTCTTAAAACTAATTAAACTTTTATCGAGTTCGCCAGAGTTCTTTTCCGATTGTCCAATTTGTATGTAGCAATTAATCCTAATCTTATCTCTATTCTTGACTTTCTGTAAGGAAGTCTTATCCAATTTTTCAAGAACTTTACTATACGAAGCAATTGAACTCCTATAACTTCCTTGTTTTTGATAAATAAAGCCCAGATAAAGTTTTAACTCTATCTGTAGATTTATTGATACATTATCGTCGATCAAACTATTGGCGCGTTCGAGATATTGAATTGCTAATTCAGGATTTTTAGCGGCATCATAAACTTTCGATAAGCCAATATAAGTCTTTATTTGATTGTCTTTCTGATTTAACTTTTCGTATATGGTTAAACTTCGATTATAGTACCGAAGAGCGTTCTCCAACTGAAGCAAAGCAAAATTTGCCTCTGCCAATAAGTTTAATGCCGCTGCTTCGTCCTGTACTTGACCCTGATTTTTTGCTAAAACCAAAGCTTGCAATCCAAAATCGAGCGCATTATCGGGATTGGTTTTGAGTAAAAGTTCGCCTTCAACTAAAAGGTTGGCAATTCTGTTTTCGCCTCTACGCAACTGCTTTACCCCAACAGTATCGGGTTGTGCATTTAAATATCCTACAATTAAGGTGAGCGATAGTAATACAGTATTGCGCTTTATGATATTAACTAAACCCATTGTTCTGTGTTTATAGCACTAAGATAGGTATTATTTAAAAAATGGTTACTTTTAAGTCCAATATTTTTGGACTATGTACATACTTAACATAAATATACATAAATGGTTAAACGAATTAAGAATTATTTATCGCTTGTAAAATTTAGTCACACTATTTTTGCAATGCCCTTTGCATTCATTGGTTTCTTTCTTGCGATAAAGGATAGCCCTGATAGTATAAGCATAAAACTACTTTTACTTGTTTTACTATGTATGGTTTTTGCCCGCAATGCAGCAATGAGTTTTAACAGATTGGTAGATAGGCATTACGACTTAAATAATCCACGAACAAATCAGCGAGAAATACCTAAAGGTGTAATTACGCCAAAAGCATCGGCATATTTTACGTTAATCAATTCAATACTTTTCATAGCAACAACTTACTTTATTAATCACCTCGTTTTGCTGTTGTCACCAATTGCTTTATTTGTGGTTTTATTCTACAGCTACACCAAACGTTTCACTTGGCTTTGTCACTTCGTATTAGGATTAGGCTTATCCTTAGCACCAATAGGAGCTTATTTGGCCGTTACTGGAAAGTTCAACCTAGTTCCATTGCTCTATTCATTCATTGTATTCTTTTGGGTGGCTGGTTTCGATATTATTTATGCATTGCAGGACGAAAGTTTCGATAAAAGTCAGAATTTAAAATCGATACCAGCAAAAGTAGGAATTAAAAAGGCTTTACATATAGCAACCTTATTACATATTGTAGTAGCAGCTATCGTATTACTAATTGGCATTAAGTTCGATTTTAATATTTGGTACTGGCTTGGATCATTAGTTTTTATTACTCTTTTAGGTTACCAACATTTCATAGTATCGCCAAACGATTTATCTAGAGTTAACATAGCATTTGCGACAACCAATGGTATTGCAAGTATCATCTACTCAATATTTAACATTATCAGCTACTTAACTTAAATGTGAAATAAATATTCTTTGATGAGCAAGTTTTTATATTTTTGTTTGTCTAATAACAACTAAAACTCTTTTCAATGAAAAAACTATTTTTACTCCTAACAATAGCAATAGCTTTTTGCTCCTGTGGTGGCAATACAGATAAGTCCAATATGTCCGCTGTTGAGCAACTATCGGAACTTGAGGTTGTTGATGTGAATATCGACTCACTTATTGCCAATCCTTCGGCATACGTCGATCAAACCATAAGATTTTCCGCAATGGTCGATCATGTTTGTAAGCATAGCGGACAAAAAATCACTGTGATTGGATCAGTTCCTGAATCAAAAATAAAGGTTATGGGTTCGGAGGCGGTACCTACTTTTGAAACTACACTAAATGGTTTAAAAGTAGAAGTTGTTGGAACTGTTAAAGGCTTGGCTACCGAAAATGTTGAAACTTGCGAAGTTGATTCAACTGCAAAACCTCTTACTTACGCTGTTGAATGCAAAACAATCAAAGCGCTTTAGAAAAATTTTAACATACAAAGCCCTAATATCACCTAATAAATTTAGGGCTTTTACTTTTTTACTACAAAAAATTCAACTAGAATGTCAATTTCTAAACTTTTAAGAGTTCTACATCGCGATATCAGTTACTTTTGTACAGGAATGGTTTTAATATATGCTATTACAGGGATACTACTAAACCATGTAAAAGATATTAATCCATACTATACAATTGATGTTCGAAAAGTAGAGTTTTCGTTACCTTCCGATACAAACCAAATTAATATTGAGTTGATAAAGGGTAAACTTGAAAATTTAGAAATCTTCGAGGTTAAATCATACTACTACCCTCAACCAAATACTATTAAGGTTTTTGTAAAGGATGGTACCGTTACTTCGAATTTGAATGAAGGTAATGCTTTAATTGAGATTAGCTCGCGAAGACCTATACTTTATCAGCTCAACATGATGCACAGGAACCGGCCACATAGTTGGTGGACATGGTTCAGCGATATATTCGCTGTTGGGCTCATAATTATTGCAATTACCGGACTTTTCCTTGTTAAAGGAAAAAAAGGAATAAACGGACGAGGGGCAATATACTTAATCGCAGGTATAGTTCTACCAATTATTGCAATGTTTGTTTTCTTTTAAAAGAATCAGGAAGATCAGTTAAGCAAGTTTTTTATAGGATCAATCAGCTTGAACTCTTCCCTATTCCATTGTAACTCTACCGAAGCTTTCTGAACATTCTTAGCAACAGATTCCATCAACTCCTTGTTCTCAAAGAAATCGGCAACCTGATCGGCTAGCATCCTAGAATCCCGTGAATTGGCAATTATCCCAACTCCATAATCTTCAACCAATTTACGCATTTCGGGTAAATCGCTAACAAAAACGGGCACTTGTGCTGCAATATAATCGAACACTTTATTGGGTAGTGCATACCTGTAGTTTAGCCCCATATCTTCTTCTAGCGATAACCCTATCCAAGCAGTACAAGTAAGTCGGTATAAATCGTCGGGCTCCAAACGGCCAGCAAACTCAACTCTGTCGAACAACTTCTGATCCAACATACGCTGCCTTAGTTCAATTTCAACATCGCCTTTACCAACAATTACTAATCTGTAGCAAGTTAAAAATTTCATCATATCTATTGCAACCTCTACACCTCTACCTTTATTCAAAGAGCCCTGGTAAATTAACGTAGGGCGTTTATCCTTAAATGCTTCTATCTCTCGCTTAATAGCCGTATTTCTGACAACAATTGGATTAACATTATACCGCTTTTGCAACTCCACTGCTACGCTTTCCGATACTGTAAAAACAAACTTAGCCCTTCGAATAAACATCCGTTCAGTAATCCTCCAGATTAACCTTTTTATTGGACGACCAATCAGTTCAGGAATATCGGGAAATAACTCGTGACTATCATAAACTAGAGGTTTAAACCTGAAAATTGAAGCAAACCAACATCCCGGAAGAGTGTCCAAATCGTTTGCGTAAACCGCAGAAAATCTCGAAAATACTAATGAAAAGAAAATTCTAAAATTGAATGCAAAGTAGAAAAGAGGTCCCTTGGAGAATAAACAACCAATATATTTAACCTTATACGGAAAACTATTATTAGACTTAATACCAGAAGGCTTTCTACCAGTTAAAATCACCCTGTAGCCTGCTTTAGTTAGTGATGAAGCAGTTCTGTGAACACGCTGATCGGTAATTAAATCGGAGGTGGCAAAAATACGGATTGTTCTATTCATAATTCAAATTTGTGCTAATATAAACACTAAATGCTTATATTTGTTGAGTAAAATCAAACTTATGTTTGTAATCAAGAAAAACATATCGTTAAAACGTTATAATACTTTTGGTATTGACGTTTCCGCAAATTACTATGCAAAATCCAATACAGTTGAAAAAGTACTTTATGCAATAAATTTTGCATCGTACAACAAAGTACCAATATATGTTATTGGGGGTGGAAGCAATATTTTACTTACCAAAAATTTCGATGGTGTTATTATAAACCCTGCAATACAGGGTATTTCGTTAATGGAAGATATGACCAATGAGGTTGTTTTACGAGTTGGCGCTGGAGTTGATTGGGATAGTTTTGTAAACTACTGTGTTGAAAAAGGATTAGGCGGAGTGGAAAATCTTTCAAACATACCTGGAAATGTAGGTGCTGCTCCAATCCAAAACATAGGAGCATATGGTGTAGAAGCAAAGGATACAATTGTCAAGGTTGAAGGAATTCAGATTGATTCAAGAAAAACAATTGAAATAAACAACTCTGAATGTCGGTTTGGCTATCGGGATAGTATTTTTAAACAGGAATTAAAAAACAAAGTTATTGTAACATACGTGTGGTTCAAACTCTCTAAAACGCCCACATTACAAACCAACTATGGAAATTTAGATGAAGAGGTGAAGAAATTGGGTGAACTAACGCTTAAATCGGTAAGGCAAGCGGTAATTAATATTCGAACAGCGAAACTTCCCGATCCAAAAATTATTGGGAACGCTGGTAGTTTCTTTAAAAATCCTGTTATCGAGGTAGATCTGTTTAATAAAATAAAAGAGAGATATCCCAATGTTAGCGCATTCAACATTTCCGAAAGTTTTGTAAAAGTACCTGCAGGCTGGTTAATTGAACAGTGTGGCTGGAAAGGTAAACGTGTCGGAAACTGTGGAGTTCATGAAAAACAAGCACTCGTACTTGTTAATTATGGTGAAGCCACAGGTCTGGAAATCTTAAATCATGCTGCTACAATTCAAGAATCCGTTTTCAAAGAATTCGCTATAAAGTTAGAGATGGAGGTTAATGTTCTTTAAAAAGTTCATTTCTATTTTTCTTTTGTAGAAATTATTTTTTCGAGGCTTATAAATTTATTACTACTTTTGCGCGCTAATTTACAGATCAGTAATTGGTCTCGATCACATTTAATTCAAGATAACATTTATGGCAAATAGAATTATGGACCCCATTGGAAGATTGATGGGCCTTAGGTATAAATCGCATCCATGGCATGGAGTGGATGTTGGTCCTGAATCTCCAAGTATTGTTACATGTTTTATCGAAATGGTAACTACCGATACCGTAAAGTACGAGGTCGACAAAGTTTCGGGATATTTAAAGATTGACAGACCTCAGAAGTATTCCAATGTTCTTCCAGCCCTTTACGGCTTTATTCCACAAACGCTATGTGCTGAAAATGTAGCAAAATTAGCCATTGACAAAACAAATAAAGTAGAAATTTTAGGTGATGGTGATCCTCTGGACATTTGCGTTTTAACTGAAAAAACAATTACTCACGGAAATATACTTGTACAAGCAATTCCAATTGGTGGCTTTAGAATGCTAGATGGAAACCAGGCAGATGACAAAATCATTGCTGTACTTAAGGATGATGCTGTATACGGACATTATAAAGATATATCGGAGTGTCCAGAATTGGTTGTTACAAGGCTCAAACATTACTTTTTAACATATAAGGATTTGCCGGGCACATATAGAGATTGCGAAATTACCCACATCTATTCTGCCGCAGAAGCTCACGAGGTTATTAATGCCTCGCTTAACGATTATCGTCGTAAATTCGAAAATCTTGACACAATACTTTCCGAGTACGGAATGATGAAACCTTAATTTAAAGAGAAGAGCCGCAAATTGCGGCTCTTCTCTTTCTAAAACTTTTCAAAATTATCATCAGTATCGGGTTTCAACTTTAGGTCAAAGCCCTTTTGTACCTTTTTACTTGGAGTAGATGGTAGCGAATGGGTATCATCTTCTTTTTTTACTATTGGTTGTTTTTTCACGATAACCTTCTCTTTCAAATTTTTTGAAACTGATTTATGCTCAATATTCTTATTATCAGTTTTGAAACTGCTGGCAATCTCAAGAAGTTTCTCAGCCTGTGCAGCCATTTCCTCAGCGCTCGATGCCATTTCTTCAGAAACAGAAGCATTTTGCTGAGTAATTCCATTCAACTGCTGAGTTGTAAGGTTAACTTGCTCAGATGCATTGCGCTGCTCTCCACTGGAATGAGATATTTCAAGAATCAAGTCACTAGTTTTTTGAATTTTAGGTATTATTATATTCAGCAAGGCAGTGGCCTTATCAGTTATATTAACGCTAGTTGATGAGAGTTGGTTTATTTCCTCTGCAGCATCACGGCTTCGCTCTGCTAATCTACGAACTTCGGCAGCAACAACAGCAAATCCTTTTCCATGTTCGCCTGCCCGGGCGGCCTCCACGGCCGCATTGAGTGCTAAAAGGTTGGTTTGAAAAGCAATATCGTTAATAATTTGAATTTTCTCGGCAATATTCTTAATAGATTTCATACTTTCCTCAGATGCCTCCTTAACTTTCGATGCATCCTCGGCAACCTGAGTTGCAATTTTCTCTACTTCGTTCGAATTTTGTGAGTTCTGTTCAATATTCGACACCATCTCCTCCATGGTTGAGGACAACTCTTCTGTTGACGAAGCAAGTTCTGCTGCCCCACTGGAAATTTGCTGTGCAGTAGAGTTTAGCTGAGAACTAGTATCAGCAATATTGGAACTGGTGTTTTGGAACTCGTAAACCATTTCAATGAGCTTCTCCTGCATGGTCTTAAGCGAAGTTTGCAGCGTGCCAATCTCATCATCCCTGTTGATTACAATATCTGACGTTAAATCCCCTTGCGAAATAGTATTTGCTACATTCACCGCACCAAATATTGGCTGGATAATCTGATTGGACTGAATGAATATAATTATCGACAAGATTATTATACCAATTAGTCCAACTAAAATTATTCTAAACATCAAGCCTCTACTCTCCAATAAAACTTCATCACGAGGAATTAAAACCACCATAGCCCATGGTTTAGGTGAATTGCCAATTTTAACTGGAGTTACAAATGCAAATTGCTTTTTCCCGGAGATATCCGTAAATTCAAAATTATTTGGATCACCATTTGAAATAACTTTCAATAAATCAATATTGTTAGTTTTAATTACGTCCTTAATATTACTATCGATAAATTTACCATTAGGATAAGCAGCAATTTTCCCCTCATTTGAAACCAAAAATCCAAATCCAGAATCATATAATTTAATATCCATGAGGGTTGTCGAAAGTTCCTTCAAATCGATATCAATACCAATTGCTCCTAAGTAAATGTTGTTCTCAACTATTGGAAGAACAAAACTTGTTTCAAAAAAATTATCTAATGTATCGCCTGTATAAGAGTAGTAGTAGGGTTCAACAATAGTTTCAACTCTATTTTGTTTTGGGACTGCGTAATAATCTTCGCTATACATTTCGGCATCGCCAGGTTCAATAACTAATTGCCCGTTATTCTTGTAATATGTGAAATTAAATTGACCTAATTCATCGAAAGGATACACTCCTTTGAAACTATCATCATTTCCATCCAATGCATTTCGCTCCCACATGGACCAAGCAGCTAAATAGTTTTTATTCGATTCGAGTGCTTCTTTAAGAAGATTCTGATATACGTTGCGATTCTTAAAAGATGAATTTCGTAATGTAATAAAACTATGTTTAAGGTTAAGTGCTGTTTCTAGTGGTTTTTCTAAATAGTTTTTAACTATGACAGTTGCTTCATTAGCTTTACTAACACTTAGTTCTTTGGCACTTTTGATTGCATTACTTCTACTGGCAATTGTGATATAGGTAATAGTCGCCGCAAAAATAATTATGGTTAATCCTAAAATATTAAGCATTAACTGTGTTCGTAAGCTTTTACTTGTTCTCATGGTTAGTTAGTTTAGGTGATTATTACCGGCTATTAACAATTTATCCTCAGGTAAGTTATGGAAAAAATATTATAAAGCAAACAACCATTTAAAACTATTGTTTACTATGCATAAATAATAATATGCAAACAATAAAAAAAGGGTGCAAATATGATTTGTACCCTTTTAATGCTTAAATAAAAATTATCGTAGTTGCGCGCCCAACTCTCTTATATAAGCCTCAATCAACCGTTTCATTGTACGATCGATTTGCTCATCGGTTAAGGTTTTGGTTTCGTCCTGCAGTGTAAAGCTAACTGCGTACGACTTTTTACCCTCAGGCAGATTCTTCCCTTGGTAAACATCGAACAAGTTTACGTTTTTGAGCAGTTTACGCTCAGTTGCGTAGGCAAGTTTGCGAACTTGCTCGTAGGTTACAGCAGTATCAATGAGCAATGCCAAATCGCGACAAACTTCAGGATATTTGGGTAGTTCGGTGTATGATATTTTATTCTTTGTAGATTGCTTTAGTAGGATATCCCACTCAATCTCAGCAAAGAATACATCGGCCTTAATATCGAAATCTTTGGTAAGATTGCTATTTACAACGCCAAAGGTTGCCACAACCTTGCCACCATTGGTTTTGTATACCATTCCGTAATCAAAAATATCCGAAGGAGTCTCGGTATGCTCTAAGGAATTGGTATCAAATCCAAATCTGTTAAGCAATGAGTGAACATAACTTTTTAGATTGAAAAAGTTTACCTTATCGGATTTTTGCGACCAATGCTCTGCATCCTTATCACCTGTTAACCAAATTGCTAAACGGAAGTTCTCAGTGTATCTATCTAAAGGAGTTTTAGGATTATCTATATCGGCATTGAACTTATAGCAATTACCAAATTCATAAAGTTTCAAATCGGGGTTGCGGAAGTTTGTATTGCGCTGAATACTCTCCAAACCTCCAAATAGCAATGTTTGTCGCAACACGCTCAAATCGTTGCTTAGCGGATTCAGAATCTGAACAGAGTTCTGCTCAGGAAAGGTGTTGAGATTTTTATAGTAAGCCGCCTTGGTTAGCGAGTTACACATAATCTCGTTAAACCTATTGTTAGTAAGAAAATCGGCGGCAATATTCTGTAACTGGTATGAATCGGGTTTCCTTGAGTAGTTCAAAGTACTGCTAACCTTTTGAGGCATCTCAATATTGTTGTAGCCATAGATTCGAAGTACATCCTCCACCACATCGGCTTCGCGTAAAACATCAACCCTGTAGGTTGGTACGGCTAAAACCCAATCGTTACCATTCTTCGAGGTAACATCAATTTCAAGTCCTTTAAGAATCTTCTCAATGGTATCAGTTGGTATATTCTTGCCTATTAAGCTCCAAGCCCGCTCCACATTAAACTCAACGCGGAATTTCTCCACTGGCGTTGGATAAACATCAATAACTTCGGACGATATTGTGCCTCCTGCAACCTCCTTGATAAGCATTGCAGCGCGTTTCAACGCCCAAATGGTGATATTAACATCGGTTCCACGCTCAAAACGGAACGATGCATCGGTATTTAAACCGTGCCTACGTGCTGTTTTACGAACCGAAACTGGGTTAAAGCAAGCGCTCTCAATAAAAATTTTGGTTGTTTTCTCGGTTACTCCTGAATGTAAACCACCGAAAACACCTGCAATACACATTGGTTCAGATTCGTTACAAATCATCAAATCGTCAGCGTGGAGTTTACGCTCAACACCATCGAGAGTCACAAAAGATGTTCCCTCTGGCATTGTTCGAACCACAACCTTATTCCCTTTAATTACGTCGGCATCGAACGCGTGAAGAGGTTGACCAATCTCGTGTAGGACATAGTTGGTAACGTCCACGACATTGTTGATTGGATTTAAACCGATAGCTTTAAGCCTATCCTGAAGCCATTTTGGCGATGGGCCAACTTTTATTCCGCTCACCGTTACTCCCGAATAACGAGGGCAAGCCTGAGTTGCTTTAACCTCCACCGGAATTGTCAACGATTGGTTTTCAACCTTGAAACCATCGACACTTGGCCTAACTGCGTGCTTTGCATTGTTATGCAAGCCAAGGTAAGCCATTAAATCGCGAGCAACACCAAAATGCGAAGCCGCATCGATACGATTTGGCGTTAAACCAATCTCGTACTGATAATCGTCAACTATCTGAAAATACTCGCGTGCGGTTGTACCAATTTTTGTATCGTTTGGTAAAACCATTATACCATCGTGCGAGGTCCCAACGCCAAGTTCATCCTCAGCACAAATC
>WBUV01000065.1 GCA_008933525.1 Bacteroidales bacterium
GCATGTAATTCGAAAAATTTGAATTGTGCAATGCTTCTCCAATAAAGTGAAGTTCCCATGTGTCTTTTTCAATTCTATTACCAATGTATGGTTTAATATTATTGTTATACCATTCGGGGAAGAATCTTAAATAAACATATTCAACTGTTGAGGAATCGTTTAACTTTAAGTTATCAGGTAAAATAATTGCCTCAAGCTTACCTTTAATATTCTTGCCAAGGAGAATTTTCCCATAAGTAATTGTCAATGAATCTGAAATTTTAAGATTATTAATCTCAAATATTTCATTCCTACTATATCTAATTTTAAACGTAATATCGAGCAAAAATTTTCCGATAAAGAAAATTGCTATTAGAATGAGTATTCTCTTAATGTAATTCATCTTGTTTTATTTACTGTTAAATGAGGAAATGCTAAACTACAAATTTATTCTGAATAATAACTACTTTTGTAACCATCCTCAACTGAACATATAAATGATAAAAGTAGAAAATATTGTAAAATCCTTTGGTTCGCTAACCGTTCTAAAGGGCGTTACTGTTGAAATTCCAGAAAAGAAAGTAGTTGCAATTGTTGGCCCTAGCGGAGCTGGCAAAACTACTCTATTGCAAATTATGGGAACCCTTAGTTTGCCCGATTCTGGTAATGTTTATATGAACGGTGAGAACCTATCGTTGATGAGAGATAAACAGCTGGCTAAATTCAGAAACACCCATATTGGATTTGTTTTTCAGTTTCATCATTTATTGCCCGAATTCACTGCGTTGGAAAATGTTTGTATGCCTGCCCTAATCGCTGGCAAAAGTATGAACTCATCGCAGGATAAAGCCAAAGAGTTACTCGATTTTCTTGGTCTTTCGCACCGATTAACCCATAAACCATCGGAATTATCGGGTGGCGAGCAACAACGCGTAGCTGTAGCACGCGCATTGATAAACAACCCGTTGGTTGTTTTAGCCGATGAACCATCGGGCAACCTCGATTCGCACAACAAGGAGGAACTGCACAACCTTTTCTTTAAGCTTCGCGACCAAATGGGACAAACCTTCGTGGTGGTTACACACGATAAGGACTTAGCCCGAATGGCCGATATGCAGATTTCGATGAACGATGGCTTGCTTGGCTAATGCTTATTCCACAAAGTAAGACAGAACTACAGGAATTGCTGGATAGCCGATATAAACGCTATGCCAACAAACTATTTTTGACCGACGACCCTATTCAAATCCCCCACCGTTTCAGCAAAACGGAGGATATTGAAGTTGCAGGATTGATAACGGCTACAATTGCTTGGGGAAACCGAAAATCGATTCTGAACAGTATGGCACGATTGCTCTCCGCAATGGGGAACTCACCGTATGAGTTCATTGTAAACTATAAACCAGCAGATAAAAAGCATCTGAAAGGATTTGTGCATCGTACTTTTAACGAGGATGATTGCGCGGCATTTATTCATGTACTAAAATCAATCTATAGAGAACAAGGCGGCTTGAGAAGCGTCTTTGTTGGTGCTTATAATCGGAATCAATCCATTGCTGACTCCATCAATGCCTATCGGGATTGTTTTGTAAACGCCGATATTCCAAGCCGAACGCTAAAGCACACACCAAATATTATAGCAGGCTCGGCAGCAAAAAAACTTAATATGTACCTAAGATGGATGGTACGACCAAACACCGAAGGAATTGATTTTGGGTTATGGACTGAAATACCAACATCGGCATTACTAATTCCGCTCGATGTTCACTCGGGGCGAGTTGCACGTGCACTCGGATTGCTGCAAAGACCACAAAACGACTTTAAAGCCGTTGAGGAGTTGACAGTAGAACTTCGCCAATTCGATACCAACGACCCAATTAAGTACGATTTTGCGCTTTTTGGAATGGGAGTGAATGGTGAATTTTGATTTTATACTTAGAAAACAAGAATCTTATTGAATACTTGAAAATTTGATTCAAAAAATAGTATATTTAATATATCTTTGCCACAGCAAGATGAAAACTATCGCAATAAATATCAGCAGATTAGAGCATCTTTTGAAGTTATATAGACTCTCAAAAGAAGATATTTTATTGCAGATAAATCGTGAACTAAAAAAGCCCCTCACCGAAAAGGAAGTGTTCAAATCTGATATTAAGATTTCTGTTCTAAATAAAATTGATTCGATTTTTAACAAGGGTATAAACTATTATCTTGATCCTCTAAAACCAAAGGTTTCTTTGGAGGAAAGTATTTTTTTTAGAAAAGATCTTTTTAATGCAGAATTAACTTTAGGCGCCAAACAACGAGTAACTCAATTTGAAGAAGAAAAAATTGCTCTATCTGCTTTAGCGAAACTTTCTAATCTGAAAATTGATCGTTTACTATCTTATTACAGTATTCAAGATAATCCGAAAGAAATTGCAAATAATCTTAGAGGTATTTTATTCCCAAAAAATAATCAGAACAATAAAGAGTTATTAAAAGGGTTAATCAATAATTTGGCTGAATATAATGTGTTTGTTTACGAATTTGTTGATACTCATAATAAAAGAGAAAAGGCAAACATTAATGGTTTTTTCTTATCACCTAATGTTATTGTATTAAAAAGGATTCAGACTTCTTTAAAACGAGAAATCTTTACATTGGCTCACGAACTTGGCCATTATTTACTTAACATTGAAGAGATTGACGAAATATATGAGGATAACCTAAGCAATACTTCATTAAGCAAAATTGAAAAATGGTGTAATGATTTTGCATATTTTTTTATTGCTGGTAATTACGATGATATAATCTCAAATATTGAGAAAGCATCACCAAAAAATGATTATCTGCATAACTTAATAGAAAACATATCGAAAGAAATACCTCTTAGTAGAATTGCTATTTACACCAGACTTGTGATTATTAATAAGATATCGAGAGATGACTATAATATTGTTAAAAGTAACCTACAAAAAGAATACAAAGATGCTGAGATAGAAAATGAATTAAAAAAGGTATTAAACAAAGAAAGAGGTATTAAACCTGAAGGCAGAAATCCTGTTCCAATAATATCCCCCCTTGTAAAAAAAACCCTGCAATCAGCACTATATGAGGGAATTATAAATGAGTCTGAGTTTTGTAAAAGACTAAATATTAAGCCTGAAAAGATCGAAAATTTCCTCTAATGAAATTCTTAATTGACACTAGTTCTCTTTCTATTCTAGTCCGATATTATCTTCCATTTGATAAATCGAATTCATTAAAGAATTTCATAAAACATAAGATTGAAACCAAAGAACTATTATTGTTTGATGTTGTTGCTGATGAGTCAAAATATATTTCAAAAAGAATTATTGCAAATACTTTAGAATTTATAAAAGAAAAGGATTTTCAAATAAGCACCAAAGATTTATTACCTTTTCCTAAATTCTTTAATATGCTCGATAATGAATTTTGTAACACGGTTCAAAAAGGCAAACTTACAGAAATTGAATTCGAGACAGAAAAGACTAGATACTTAAACACTGCAGATGCCAAATTCATATTGTATTGCTTGAAAGAAAAGAGTTTGTTGTCAATCGAAAAAACAGTTTTAATCACAGAAGAAACTACTTCCGAAAATGATAATAAAGCTTTTAAAAAACTTCCTCAAATTTGCACAATGAAAGATATCCCTCATTGTAATATCGCTGAATTTTTTAAAGATTATCTTAAATTAAGGATGAGCGAATATTTAGAGTAGCACTCTATAATCTCACCTTTAAACCCACATAAATTTCAAATCATCTTTTAAAATAATTTCTATTAACATTACCTTTGCTGGCCAATAAATAAATGCAATGCCCAACACCTACTTTAAATTCAAGCAGTTTACAATCAGCCAAACACACGCCGCAATGAAAGTTGGTACCGATGGTGTTTTGCTTGGTGCTTGGGCTGATGTTGCCGATGTAAACCGAATTCTTGATATTGGAACAGGAACTGGGGTTATTGCACTTATGCTCGCACAGCGTAACTCAACTGCAATAATTGATGCTGTTGAAATTGATACACCATCGGCAAAGCAAGCCGAGATGAATGCAGTAAAATCGCCCTGGGGAAATAGGATTACCATAGCGAATAAATCCTTCCAGGATTTTGTTTCTGAAACTGATAATCGGTACGATTTAATAGTATCGAACCCTCCGTACTTTGAGCAATCGCTAAAATCACCATTCGAGCATAAAAACCTTGCACGCCATAACGACACACTACCCTACGATGAACTGCTTACGGGTATATCAAAATTACTTACCGAGAAAGGCAAGTTCTGCGGGGTTTTCCCTTACACCGAGGGTAATGTGTTTATCGCAAAGGCATCGGGTTATGGATTGTACTGTACTAAAAGGCTAAATATTCAATCGAAACCCAACCGCAATACGCTCCGAATACTTATTCAATTCGAGTTTGAAAAGAAACCCATAGAGGAATCAACCCTTTGCACACGCGATTTGGAAGGAAACTACACTGATGAGTACAAGCAACTAACTGCGGATTTCTACTTGGCATTTTGAGAATAAGTCATTGAGAAAATTAGTTAATAGGTAAATTAAGTGGGTTTGCAATTTGCCAATAATATTATCACTAATTAGCTAATTTTCAAACTAAAATAGTAATAACATCAAACTAATTATTATCTTTGCACCCTAATTTTAAATGGCTAAAGAGTTAGCCTAACAAGTTCAATACTTAACAGTTAAATGGAAAGAACAAGCAAGAAAAGGGATGTTAAACGCGAGACGCGGACTAACGCCCAAGAAGAACCTGCAAAGGTTTACCGTCCAAGGACAATGGCTCCTAAGTCAGTTGATCCTAGTACGGAAAGTGAAACCACTAAACCTCACGTTGCTGATAACGCTGAGGAACCTACCAAAAAGCGAAGCTATTCTCCAAAAGAGAAATCATCCGAAAAACCAAGCAAATCCAGTAGTGATGAAAAGCAAGGCGGAGAAAGCAGCTATAAGCCAAGAACATTAAAGATTAAAAACCCCGAGGAAGTTCCTTTCAGGAATCGTTTTGCCCCCGATGATAGGGACAACGCATCTGAAAGCGAAGAGAGAATCGAACGTCCTTCAAAAAAACGCTCCGAGGAACGTGAAGAACGTCCAAGAAAAGAAGGTTTTACAGCAAAATCTAGCCGTTCTGAGGATAAAGACGAGCCAATTAATATTGGCGGTTATAACGCACGCCCATACCGTACAGAAGATAGAGGCGAGCGTCCAAGTAAAAGCCGTTTCGCCGACAAGCCTAGCCGTTCCGATAGAGGCGAAGAGCGCTCAAGCACTAAGAGTCGCTTTGGAACAAGAAGCAACGAGGAAACAAAAGAACGTAGCGATAGATTTGGTGCAAAACCAAGTCGTTTCGAGAAATCTGGCGACCGCAAGGAGCGTAGCGACAGGTTTGAATCGAAACCAAAACGCTACGAGGATTCCGACAATGCATCGGGCTACAAAACGAGAACTTTCAAAAAGAAAAACGACGACGAATTTAAATCGATATCAAAACCTCGCAGAGAATCTGCTAAAGTAGAGAAACCTGAAAGGGAGGACGATGGACTAATTCGTTTAAATAAATATGTTGCCAACTCTGGACTTTGCAGTCGTCGAGAGGCTGATGAGATGATTCAGAACGGATTAATCTCAGTAAATGGCGAAGTTATCACTCAACTAGGAACAAGGGTTAACCCAAACGACGAAATCTGCTACAAGGGCAAAACTCTTGATGCGGAACGTAAGGTTTACATTCTTTTAAACAAACCCAAGGATTACGTTACAACCGTTGAGGATCCACACGCAAAGCGAACCGTCATGGACTTAATTGATGGTGCTTGCGAGGAGCGCGTTTACCCAGTTGGTCGTTTGGACAGAAATAGTACAGGCGTACTACTACTTACCAACGATGGTGAAATGACCAAAAGACTGACCCATCCTAGCTTTATGAAGAAAAAGATTTACCATGTAGAGCTCGACAAAAAAGTGTCGGCAGAGGATATGGAAAAAATCAGCAAGGGCGTTGAGGTTGATGGTGAAATCCTTAAGGTTGACTCTATTGACTACACCGAAGAAAGCAATGGCACCGAGGTTGGCGTTGAGATTCACACAGGGCAAAACCGCGTTGTACGTCGTATATTCGAATCGCTTTTCTACAGAGTTGTTAGACTCGATAGGGTTTACTTTGCAGGGTTAACCAAGAAGAATTTACCCCGTGGAAAATGGCGATTCCTTACCCAAAAAGAGGTTAATATGCTCAAAATGAACAGATTCTAATTTGAGTTTGATATCAAAATTTTCTAAAATCTAGAATCTTAAAATATGGCACACCGTTCAGGTTTCGTCAATATAATTGGAAGTCCAAACGTAGGAAAATCCACACTAATGAATGCTTTGGTTGGAGAAAGACTATCAATTATCACCAGCAAGGCACAAACCACCCGTCATCGAATTATGGGTATTGTGAATGGTGAAGATTTCCAGATCGTTTACTCCGACACTCCAGGTATTCTAAAGCCCGCCTACAAGCTGCAATCGGCAATGATGAAGTTTGTGGAATCGGCTCTTGAAGATGCTGATGTTATTCTTTATATCACCGATACCATAGAAACTCCAAACAAAAACGAAGAGTTTTTAAATAGACTTAAGCAGCTAGGCACTCCAATTATTTTGGCAATTAACAAGGTCGATTTATCTGACCAAGAAAAAGTTGCAGCACTAGTTGCTCAGTGGGCTGAGATTATTCCTGAAGCAAAAATCCTTCCCATATCGGCATTGCATAAGTTTAACACCGAGGCGCTAATTAAAATGATTAGCGAACAGTTACCTGAAGGGCCTGAGTTCTTCCCTAAGGATACACTTACCGATAAAACTTTGAGGTTTTTTGCATCGGAGATTATTCGTGAGAAAGTTCTAACCACCTATCAAAAGGAAATCCCTTACTCCGTGGAGGTTGATATTGAGGAGTACAACGAGGAAACTAGGATTGATAGGATTAGAGCAATTATCTACGTTGATAGAGAATCGCAAAAATCCATTGTGATTGGACATCAAGGTAAAATGCTTAAAAAGGTAGGTACCGAAGCTCGTTTAGACTTGGAGAAGTTCTTGGAAAAAAAGGTTTTCCTCGAACTGTTTGTAAAAGTTGACCCCAACTGGCGCAACGACGACAAAAAGCTAAAACGCTTCGGGTATAATTCATAAAAGATGTGAGGTACTGGTTGTTATAGATTATTCTTTTTTCATTCCTGCGTAAGTAGAAATCCACTCTAATGGATTCCGCATCAAGTGCGGAATGAAAAACCGACTAACTTAATACCCTATTTATCTAAATTTCTTGCATCTAATTTCTGAAATCAAACATTAAACTAATTATGGGAAATATATTAGCAATAGTAGGCCGCCCGAATGTTGGGAAATCAACATTCTTCAATCGCTTAGTCTCTGGGCGACATGCCATTGTTGACCAGGTAGCAGGTGTTACCCGCGATAGAATTTACGGCAAGTCTGATTGGAACGGAGTGGAATTCTCAATTATTGATACGGGTGGTTACGTGGTTAACTCCGACGATATTTTTGAGGAGGAAATCCGTAAACAGGTAAAATTGGCCATTGAAGAAGCCGATTCAATTCTATTCCTTGTCGACGTTAAGGTTGGCATTACCGATATGGACCAAGCTGTGGCCGAGATTCTTCGTAAATCGAAGAAAAAAGTTTATCTCGTTGCCAATAAAGTTGACAACAACGATTTGCAATACGACGCAAACGAGTTTTACCGTTTTGGACTAGGTAAACCGTTCTGCATATCATCAATCAGCGGTTCGGGAACTGGCGATTTGCTCGATGAAGTGGTTAAAAACTTTGACAATGCGCCAGAAGAAGAAGAGAAGAATTTAGATATTCCAAAGATTGCCTTTGTTGGTAGACCAAATGTTGGAAAATCGTCACTCATAAATGCGCTTATTGGCGAGGAACGTAACATTGTTACACCAATTGCAGGTACAACCCGCGATGCAGTTGATACGCATTACAACAAGTTTGGGCACAACTTCATAATTGTTGATACTGCGGGTTTACGTCGCAAAACAAAGGTGCACGAGGACTTGGAGTTTTACTCCGTGATGCGCTCAATCCGCACAATTGAGAGTTCCGATGTTTGCTTGCTCCTACTCGATGCTACACTTGGGTTAGAGGGTCAGGATTTGAATATTTTCAACCTAATTGTAAAGAATAAAAAGGGCGTTGTTATTGTTGTAAACAAATGGGACTTGGTTGAAAAGGATAACAAAACCACAGTTGAGTACACCAACCTGATTAAGGAGAGAATTGCTCCTTTCCAGGATGTTCCAATTGTTTTTGCATCGGCATTAACCAAGCAACGAATCCACAAGGTTCTTGAAACAGTTACAGAGGTTTACCAAAACCGCAAGAAAAAAATTGCCACATCCAAGTTGAACGATTTCTTGCAAACAGCGCTCGAAATTCAACAGCCCCCTGCTTACAAAGGCAAGTATATTAAGATTAAATATGTAACCCAACTGCCGACACAAACACCTTCGTTTGCATTCTTCTGCAACTTACCCCAGTATATCCGCGAACCATACAAACGTTATATGGAAAACAAGTTGCGCGAAACATTCAATTTCTCTGGAGTTCCATTACAGATATACTTTAGAGCAAAATCGAAATAACCAATTAAGCAATGTAAAATGATTTAATGCAGCGTATCCTGAATTATCGGGATACGCTGTAATACTATAAATCAACCCGCTAAAGCCAAAATGCTTAATTGAGGTTTTGAATAAACATTCAGAATTAATACTCGAACTTTTTCCACTTAGGAGTGTAAACCTTTGCCAATAACGACAACTTGTAGATATCGAGCAGAATTATTGGAGGATTGCTATTGCATAGCCTATTCTTAATTACAGGCGTTAGCACTTTGAAAACCCAGCGTAATGGGTAAAGCATTCCAATATGGCGGAGAAATCTGAAAACACTTAGCAGTTTAATTGATTTTTCAATTTCCCTCCTCATGCAAGGCATAATGTGCAATATTCTGGCTAAGTTCAATACACCCTGCTCTGTTTTGACCAGAAATTCATAATTTGGATCTAACCCTAAGTGCACTGTTGGATTATCGATGTGAAGTATTTCTACCTGATGCTTCTTTAAATCAAGACCCAACAAAGTATCCTCGTGCCCATAGCCCGATAGTTCCTCGTTAAATCTAATTTTATGAAAAGTATCGTACTCAATTAAAAAGTTTCCGCTAATAAAGGAACTGTATGGATTAACCTGACGGAAGAAAGCAGTTTTACATTCTCGAGCAACACCATACTTCCACCGCAGTAAAAGTTCGTTCCGGAATGGTTTTGGGCCATACTTTCGTCCACCACAAATAACCTTAGCTTTACTCAAATTATCGATATAACGCTTAAGGTAATCTGGATCATCAACAATAACATCGCAATCCAAAAACAACAACCATTGCCCGGTGGCAATATCGGCTAAACGGTTACGAATTTTAGAACGACCAATATTAAAGTCGAAATCTAAATAATTAACATTGCTCCTCGAAGCCAAAAGAGAATTTCTTTGGCGGAAAAATGCTTGAGAATGATCATCAAAAAGCAATACCTCAACCGGATAGTTAATATGATTTGCCTGTTTCAGCAACTCATCAACAAGTTCTGTTACATCGAAATTATATATTGGTATGCAAATTGAAATCATACAGATTTTGTGAAATAACTGATAGAGTATAGACTACACGAAACATAAAAAGTTAAAAAGCAAATATCAAAATTTATTGATAGTATTCAAATGCAAAAACAAAAAAAGATGATTATTCCTCTAAACTATTATTCATTTCATCGGGAATACTCTTTTTGGCCTTCGCGCCAAGCTCTTTAAGTTGCTGGGCTTGTGTTATTAAACTTCCTCGGCCATCCTTTAGCTGTCCGAGAGCCGATTCATAGGATTTTTGGGCGCGTCCAATATTCTCACCAATGGATTTGAAATTCTCAATGAAACTTACAAACTTATCGTAAAGGCGGCCTCCTCTTTCGGCAATATCAATTGCATTCCTATTCTGATACTCGCGTTGCCACAAATCAAAAATTAACTTTAGAGCAGCAATGAGGTTTGTCGGACTTATAAGCAGAACTCTTTTATCATACGCATAGTTCCATATAGAATGATCTGCCTCCATCGCAATCATAAACGCTGGCTCAATGGGAATAAACATCATTACAAAATCAACGGAACCAACCAAATCGGAGTAATTCTTTCCTGAGAGACCATCGATATGACTTCGAAGCGATCGCAGCAGGTCGTCAACAGCCTTTTTCTGCTCATCTTTGCTGGACGAAGAGCAGTAACGTTCATAAGCAATTAGCGACACCTTTGAGTCGATTACAACTTTTCGCTTATCGGGGTACGAAATAATTACATCGGGCTGGAAACGTTTTCCTTCTGTATCCTTAAATGATTCCTGAGTTGTATACTCGCGTCCTTTCACCAAGCCCGATCGTTCCAGAATCGATTCCAATATCATTTCGCCCCAATTTCCCTGCGTTTTAACCTGTCCCTTTAAGGCTTCAGTAAGATTTTTTGCCTCTTGGCTAATTGCATGGTTCAACTCACTCAACTCCTTTACCTTCTCCCCTAGCGAAAATCGCTCACGGCTTTCCTTTTCATACACATCCTGGACTTGCTTCTGAAATTGCTTGATATTATCATCGAGGGGCTTAAGCAACCTGTCGATGTTTTCCTGGTTAATTTTGGTAAATCGTTGCGACTTATCTTCCAAAATCTGATCGGCGAGCAACTTAAATTCCTTGGAAAACTGATTGCCAATTTCATCCAAATCCTTTCGTTGTTTCTCTAGCGACTCATTTAAGTACTTATTCTCCTTTTCCAGCTCTATTGCGCGAATTCGAGTTAAGTTCAAAGTTTCAGTCACCCTTAAAAGTTCTCCCTTCAGCGCATCGCACTCCAACTTAAATTGTTCAGTCTGCTCGTTTGCTCCTTGATACTTAGTTTGAAACACTGAAAGCTGAGAGGCAATACCGAAACGCTCGTCATCCTTACTCTTAATATCCAACTGCAGTTGCTTTATGAGCTCTTCGCTTCGTCTAAGGCGATCGTTCGCAATGTTTAGTTCAGAGCTTAATGCTACCATTGCTGTATTCAAATCTTCAAC
>WBUV01000066.1 GCA_008933525.1 Bacteroidales bacterium
ATGAAGATGAAGAGCTGTATAACGAAATGGTTAAGTACGGACGCAGGAATATTGCACTCCTAACCATTGCTCCTACAGGAACAACAAGCTTAATGACGCAAACAACATCAGGTATAGAGCCTGTTTTCATGCCATACTACAAGCGTCGTAGAAAAGTAAATCCAAACGATAAAAATGTTACGGTTTCCTTTACCGATAAGGTCGGCGACTCTTGGGAAGAATTTATTGTGTTTCATCATAAGTTCTTAACATGGATGGAGGTTAATGGCTACAACCCTGACGAGGTGAAATCATATTCCGATGAACAGGTACAAGAACTTGTGAAAAAATCACCCTATTTTGGAGCCACCTCAAACGATGTTGACTGGGTTAGCAAGGTGCGTATGCAAGGTATGATCCAAAAATGGGTAGATCATTCCATTAGCGTTACAGTAAACCTTCCAGAAAATGTAACCGAAGAGGTTGTTGCAAAGGTTTACCAGACTGCATGGGAAAGCGGATGTAAGGGCTGCACGGTTTACCGCGAAGGCTCACGTGAAGGTGTTCTTATTTCCAACAAGAAAGAAAAGGTTGAAGAAAATGAGAACTTCCCGAATAAACGTCCTCAAGTACTAGAGTGCGATGTTATTCGTTTCAAAAATAACCATGAGGACTGGGTTGCATTCGTAGGACTTTATGAGAATAGACCATACGAGGTATTTACTGGACTAACCGAGGATGATGTTCTTCCAATTCCAAAAGCCGTTACTAAAGGCAAAATTATCAAGATTAAGGATGAGAATGGCAGCCGGTACGATTTTCAGTATGTTGATAAGTACGGATACACCAATACAATTGGCGGCCTATCCCATATGTTCAACAAAGAATTCTGGAACTACGCAAAGCTCATTTCCGGCGTACTCCGGAATGGAATGCCAATCCCAGATGTAGTGAACCTTGTATCGTCGCTCCGATTAGACAGCGAAACAATTAACACATGGAAGGCTGGTGTTGAGAGAGCTCTGAGGAAGTACATTCCCGATGGAACAAAGGCCAAAACAGGTAAAAAGTGTACAGAATGCGGATCAGAATCGCTGGTTTACCAAGAAGGTTGTTTGCACTGTAAGAATTGTGGACACTCAAAGTGCGGATAATTCCTAACAATTACTATAACAACCAATCCCTCTGGGCTATATGCTTAGGGGGATTTTTACTTTTAGCAGGTGCTAAACATCTATAAACTCGAAAGAGTTTCCGACATGATCTAAATAGCGGTAAAATCCTTCGGTGGGTATAACCAGCGATGCAGTATTGAGATTTGGGTGAAAACTAAGATGGTGTGATTGTCTGAGCGAAGAATCGATAAATAAATGTACATGGTTATCTTTATCGTGTAAAAGGCCAAATGGAGAAACAGAACCGGGTAAAACTTTCAAAAATCGCATCATTCTCTCGGGGGATGCAAAAGTTAACTTACCCTGCCGGAGAAGTTTTTCCAGATCATGAATATTCAACTGTCGAGTATATTCAAGGATAACAAGGTAATGCCTATTGCCTTTATGATTTCTGAAAAATAGATTCTTGCAATGGGTAGAGTCAATTCCTTCCCAGTACTTAGCGGCCTCCTCAACTGTGTGTGCTGGTGGATGTTCGTGGTATTCGAAAGGGACACCTATTGTTTTTAGCGTTTTGTAAACGAGCGGATCGCCACGATAACTTTCTGGCTCCATATTTTACCTGAGCACAATATTAGCCAAACGATTATTTGCAATGTTTATATCAAAATACTCTGGATCGTAATCTTCTCCATACCATTCAGCAATAAGAGGATATTTCCTAAGAGTGTTAGTATTGTGGTGTTTTAAAAGGTCTAAAGCATCCTCGTAGCCTACCATTCCACCGCAATCCTCTGGGGGCGATTGTCTTTCACCGCTAGTGCAGATTGGTCGGATTCTACTATTTTGCGAGTCGTTATTAAGTAATTCGACATTTATTGTCCATGAATCGCCATAGTCATACACATATACAATAGGTTTTTTATCTGTTAAAACATCACATAGTAATGTTTGCTCCTCACCCTTAATTATATTTCCACTTAAATCGCTAAAGTAGTGCAGGTGTACATTCCCCCAGTTAAAAACTGCCTGAAGTATTTCGTGTAAAATCTGAAGGTTCGTGTCACCATTCAACTTTATTACTCTATAAATTGGGGGCGTTGAACCTATTATTGTAGTTTTTATTTCAAAAATTCTTGACATCGTGTTGGTTATAAATAATGGAAGCAAAATTTGCTTCCATTAGAGTTGTCAGTTTTGCTATTGGATTACGCGTTAATTTCGAAAAACTTAAATGGGACTTGAGCCATATCGGAAAGTTCTTCCCCAGCCTCACGCAACTCGTCATCATCTTTATCGTAATACCAATTTATATTAATAGGAAGTCCTTCCTTCTGCATATCGTTCAATAAAATTACTATATCGTATAAAAACTTAGCCGAAGATGAGTTGAAATAGATAAATTTAAAATCAAAGTTAACTGGATCAATAGATTTGCCTGTTTTTTTTGACTCTATAAGGGTTTTCCTAAATTCATCGAGCCAATTAATAATTGGGAAATAGAAATCTCTAACGTTTTCGGGGCGTGAGTATCCAGCTAATATATACGTTCCTAAACTTGTATCAAAGTTTACGAATGGAGAAACATTGGTTTGTTCAATCTTGAGCGGATTCATAGAATCTTTATGTTGATTTTAAACCTATATTTAAGAATTTGGCGAAATTGGGATAAAGTTAAAAGTGTATCCTATCATATCGGAAATTTCTTCTCCCGATTCAAATATCTCATCATCATCTTCATCGTAAAACCAATTTATTTCTACGACATTTCCTTTGGAGTGAAACTTCATAAACTCAAGAAGTATATCCAACAAAAACTTAGAAGAAGCGGAATTAAAGTAAGTCATCTTAAGGTTTACAACAAGATTACTCTTGCTGAATTCAGTATTATTACTGAGAACAATCTCATTATAATCTTCTAACCACTTTAAAATGGGCTTGTAGAATCCAACCACATTCTCAGGGCGCGAAAAACCTGAGATTTCAAATACCGAATTCACTGGATCTAGCAAGACTCTTGGAGTAAATTCGCTGGGCTCTATATACAATGGTTCCATAACTTTTAAAGTTGTTGTGTGTTATGTAAAACCTTTATTTTCAAAGTAAAATAAGAATGATTATTGTCAACATCCTCAAAAGTGTAATCAAGCTTGTTTTCAGTAACTTTTGCAATGTTAACAATTCCTAAGCCTGCTCCACCTTTCTGTGAAACATTCCCGCTTAAGATGATTTCCTTATAGTAATCCTTTAACCCATTCTTATCCAGCATATTCACCTTATCCAATCGTTCCTTTAACGAAGGGGTTTTTCCCTTAGTAATGGAATTAGAAGCCGTTAAGCATATGTATTTTTCGTCGAGTTGGAGGCTAAATTTTGGCAAATAGTTTAAGTTTCCATCTATAACATCTTGATGCTTATAAATATTCTCCAAACTCTCAACCATGGCAGCATATACCTTCTTTTTTACAGTAATGCCAAAAGCATACCGATCAAGTATTGCTGTCATTTTATTTAGCAAATAACCTATCTCCTCATAGGAGAGCGGTCCGTAATGGCTAATTAATACTTCCTTTTTTTCCACGGGTACAATTCGTAATTTGGTACCAAATTAAAAAATCCTATTGGAATTAGAGCAAAAATTACAAAAAAAAAGATTGCCAACAGTTCTTTCATCTATTAAATAGTGCAATTTATAAGGGTATTTTGATGAACGATTATTTCCTGTTCACGAACATGCCAAATTGAGTACATGAATATTTATAAAGAAAGGGGGAATTTTGTTCCCCCTTTTTTAAAAAGTAGATAAGAATTACTCTACAATTTTCATTTCATCAATTAAACGAGTAGCGCCTGCATATTTATCAATTATGAAAAGCACATAGCGAATATCCACATTGATAGTCCGTTGGAGATTCTTCTCAAAAACGATATCGCCGCTCATTGCTTCCCAGTTACCATCGAATGCTAATCCAATAAGTTCACCATTGGCATTCATAATTGGACTTCCAGAGTTACCACCTGTGATATCGTTGGTGGAAATAAATGCCAATGGCATTTTCCCATTCTCGGCATAGCGACCATAATCTTTCGCATTATAAAGATCCTTAAGTTTTTGAGGAACTACAAACTCCCAGTTATCAGGATCTTCTTTTTCCATAACTCCGTCGAGGGTGGTTATGTAATCGTAGTGTACTGCATCCATTGGAATGTAATCTAGCACTTCGCCATAGGTTAAGCGCATAGTAAAGTTAGCGTCAGGATACATTGCTTTACCTTGGTTCATCTCTAGAACTCCAGCAATGAACAATCTTTGTCCACGTTGTAATTTCTGATTTAGAGGATCCATTTTTGCAAAAATCTCCTCGGCTTTTACATTTATTGATCTTGCTGCAATATAAGCGGGGTCTTTTTCCAAAGCCTTAAGGGTTGGCTTTGCAAGAAATGCATATAGTTTAGATGAGTCAACAAAAATTGATTTGCTGTACATCTCGTCAATAAATTTATCGAAATCGCCTTTATACTTGGTTCTAATTGTGTTAAAGATGTCTGGCTGATTTTGCAAAGGAACATTCTCTGCAAAAATTCTAAACATTGCTTTAGCAACTTTCTGATCGGTAGGAGCGTTGTAGTTTTTATAGAAGTTTACCGATCTGTTTTTAAGCATCGATACCAATTTGTCAATATCTTCTTTTTTTCCTGATTTTAATGGTTCGTAAAGCTGAGCTCCAGAACTAGCTATACCAATTAATTCTGTTCCCCCAAAAAGCGATTCATTAATGTACTGCGACACATGAAGCAGTTCCTTACGACCAGTAACAGCCTCGTTAATTAGGTTAAGTGCATCGCCATATTTTTTTACCCTTTCAGGATCTGCGTTTACCCATTTTGCGAACTCGTCCTCATTTGCTTTTTTATAGTCATAAACTTTCAAACGCTTAAGGGCTTTGTTCATTCCAATTGAGTTTTTCCAGTAGTTGCTAGAGCCTGCATATTTTGATGCATACTTAATGTTAACAGCTTTGTCGGCTTGCATATCTTTAAGAAGAATTTCCTGACGGATTCCTCTAACATATATTCTGCTAGCATTGCTAATCTTCATTCGCTCATCAACCTCGCTCGATGTCATGTAACGTTGTGTGCTACCAGGGTATCCCATAATCATGGTGAAATCACCTTTCTTTACTCCTTTAATAGAAACTGGGAGATGATGTTTGGGTTTATAGGGAACATTCTCTGTTGAATATGCAGCAGGTTTGTTGTCTTTGCTTGCATAAACACGGAAAACTGAGAAGTCGCCAGTATGACGAGGCCACATCCAGTTATCGGTATCGGCACCAAATTTACCAATTGATGAAGGAGGTGCTCCAACCATACGAACGTCGGTAAATTCTTCATAAACTAAAAGGAAGAATTGGTTACCACCAAAGAAACTTTGAACACGACCTCTATAGCCTGTTCCATCAGTAGCTTCTTTTGAAATTTTGCGACCTACCTCTGCAATGGTTTTGTTTCTATCGCCTTCACTCATGTCTGAGTTAAGAGCTGCATTTACTTTTTCAGTTACATCCTCAATTCGAACCAAGAATGTAGCAGTTAATCCTGGAGTTGGAATTTCTTCTTGAATTGTTTTTGCCCAAAAACCATCGGCAAGGTAGTCGTGCTCCGGAGTACTATGTTGTTGAATAGCACCATATCCGCAGTGGTGATTAGTAAGAATTAAGCCTTGCTCCGATACTATTTCACCGGTACAACCTCTTCCAAAAATAATGATAGCATCTTTAATACTCGAGTTATTTACGTTGTAAATATCCTCTGCAGTAAGTTTGAACCCTTTTTGTTGCATTGCATCAATGTTCAACTGCTTTAGCAACGGTAATAGCCACATTCCCTCATCGGCTTTGGCTATAGTGCCGAACACGAAGAAAAACCCGGCAACTAGAACTAGCAAACGTTTTTTCATTTTTATTCTTTTAGGTTAAGTAATTATTTTGATGATTCGACAAATTAACACTATTATGGTTTAATATCAAGCTGTAATTTAAGTTGAGTATCGTTATTTAACAGTCGATATGTTAAGCGGTGATAGGGTGTAACCCCAAATTTTCTTATAGCATCGCGATGCGATTTGGTTGGATAGCCCATGTTTTCGTTCCATTTGTATTGAGGAAATTCCTGATGAATTCTATCCATAAACTCGTCGCGGTAGGTTTTTGCTAAAATAGACGCTGCAGCAATACTTTGATAAATTGCATCGCCATGAATTACACATGTATGCTGAATACCCGCAAAAGGTTTAAACCTATTTCCATCAACTAAAAGATGCTGGGGCTTAACTTTAGTTAACCCTGCTACAGCTTTTTGCATCGCTAAAATTGAAGCGTTTAGAATATTAATCTTGTCAATCTCTGTATTATCAACACTTGCAACCGCCCAGTCAAGCGCAGAATTTTGAATGATCTCCCGAACCTCAACTCTACGCTTGGCAGAAATTTGCTTGGAATCGTTAATCAACGGGCAATCAAAGTCTGAAGGAAGTATTACTGCTGCAGCAAAAACTGGGCCCGCAAGGCATCCTCTTCCTGCCTCATCGCAACCAGCCTCAGTTCTACCTTCAATGCAAAATGTTTTCATCCAAACAGAACACTTAGTTAATTATCTGTGTATTAAATTTCATTTCAATAATAATGGAGAAAATGGAGCACCTATATTTTGTTCACTTACGTTTGAGATTAACCTTATCATGGGTGTTTCATAATTCGAGGTTACTCCAAACACTTTAATATACTTTCGTAAAGTTTTGCGGCAGCAATATCCCAGCTGAATTTTTCGCGCTGAACTCGTCCATTTGCAGTTAAGCGATTTCTTAACTCATTCGAGTTAAAGAGTTGAACCATAGAGTCGGCAATTGATTGCACATTTGCAGGATCGAAATAAATTGCAGCATCGCCAGCAACTTCGGGCATCGATGTAGTGTTTGAGACGGCAAGAGGAATGTCGCACTTCATTGCCTCCAAAATTGGTATTCCGAATCCCTCAAAGTGCGATGGATAAATCATTGCTAACGAAGCGCCAACGATATCTCTAAGGCCCTCCACCTCTCTCCGACCTGCAAAGATAATGTCGTGCTTAAACCGACTCTGTTCATAAGCCCGACTAATTTCACTTGTTTTAAACATTGGCTCACCAACCAAAACTAGCTTTACAGCCGTTTGCACCTGTTCGCGAAATACAGCGTAAGCCTCAATTAGGCTTCCAACATTCTTTCGGGGATTAAATGCGCCCACAAAAACAAAATAAGGTTCACTGCTTGAAATCTCCACTCTTACATTTGATATTTCGGTCTGAGTTAATGGCCTAAAAACATCACTTGCTCCATTATAAACTACATCTATCTTATCCTCTTTAATACCATAACTCTCAACAATACTTTTTTTGGATGACTGGCTGACAGTAACTATTCGAGTAGCTTTTGCCGCAAACTTTGGGAAAAAATGGTTTAAATACCATGATGTTAGAAACGGTAAACCCTGAGGGTTGTAATGAAAGTTTATATCGTGAATTACAGCCAATTGCGGGATTTTTGATTTTAGCGAGATATAACCATCGTTCGACACAAATACATCAATACTATTATTTTTGATGAACCGATATACCGACCATTCGAACCAAATATACCAAAGAAACGGATGTCTGGACTGAGGGCGTAATACAATTGGTGTAATATTATCCGAGAAAATGAAACTCTTATCGTACGGTCTATCAAAAATAAAAAAAAACTGATGTTCGGGGTGTTGCTGGGTAATTCGCAAAAAGTTTTCGAAGGTAAACCATCCAATCCCCTCTAGTTTCCCCTTTAAAAGTAGTCGTGTGTTTACAGCTATTCGCATTAAAAAAATTTTAGAGCTAATTACAGAATTTTTCGTTCAATTTGCAAAATTTGAAAATGTGTAGGGTACGAACAGTACAATTAAACCGATAAACATCAATCCATAGAATAAATGCTTCAAAAAAAACTTTTTTTAAACCAATTTTTGTTTTTTTAAAGCTAACATGGCGGACTAATTTTAAATTTCTGTAGGTTTGAGTAATTATATACATTAAGGTGAAAAGAGTTTTTACAACGAACCTCCTTCTTTTATTATTACTAAATATCCTGATTAAACCATTTTGGATATTTGGCATTGACAGAAGTGTGCAAAACTTACTGGGTGCAGGAGAATACGGGATGTTTTATACTCTTTTTAACTTCTCACTCCTACTTAACATTCTACTAGATTTAGGTATTACCAATTTTAACAACAGAGAGATTAGTCGATACCCACAACTAATCGGTAAGTATTTTTCAAATATTGTTGGAATAAAAATTTTTCTGGCCTTAGGGTATGCCCTAATTACTATACTTATGGCCTTAAGCTTAGGCTATAACAACCGCCAAATAAGTCTTCTACTTTTACTCGTTTTCAATCAATTCTTATCATCCTTAATACTTTACCTTCGATCGAACCTGAACGGATTACATTTTTTTAAGCTCGATAGTGTACTATCAGTACTAGACAAAACATTGATGATTTTAATATGTAGCATTCTACTCTGGTCAAACATCTTTAGATACGATTTTACTATCGAGTATTTTGTTTTAGCACAAACAATCTCCTATGTTGCAACTGCAATAATTGCATTTATAATAGTAATAGGTAAAACTGGGTCAATTTCGTTCAAATTTGAACTACCGTTTTCTTTATCGATGCTAAGGAGTAGTTTCCCTTACGCAATGCTCGTATTGCTAATGACTGTTTATAGTCGAGTAGATTCGGTTGTTATCGAAAGAATTCTTCCAAACGGTGATGTTGCTGCTGGAATTTATGCCCAAGCATTCCGTTTAATTGACGCTGCAAACATGTTTCCTTTCCTATTTGCCAGCCTACTCCTTCCAATTTTCTCCAGAATGATTAAAAATAGCACTAAGATCTGCTCCTTTGTTGGTTTTTCGCTAGTGCTTCTTTTGGTTCCTGTCGTGTCCTTTTCCATTCCAACATTCGCATTCCGAGGACACATTATGGATATACTATACCACGAGCATGCAGTTTATTCCTCAGATATTTTGGGAGTGCTAATGGGCTCCTTCATTTTTATTGCTATGGGGTATGTTTTTGGAACACTGCTAACCGCAAAGGGTGAACTTAAAACGCTTAATTACATTTCGTTTGCAGCGGTTGTTCTAGGGATTAGTGTACAGCTTTTCCTTGTTAAGAGGTTTGGAATTTTAGGTGCAGCATATGGCAATCTAATTACAAATGGATTTGTTGCATCGCTCTCGATATGGTTTTCCATTAAGCTTTTCCAGTTCAACTTGGCAAAAAAATTTGCGATCAGATTTATTTCCTTTGCAATCACATCGATTGCCATAACAGCATTGCTTTGTTATATCGATGATAAATCAAGCATAAATTACATAATTGCATTATTCCTAAGCTTTATATCGGCGTTTATATTTAAGTTGATAAACTACAAAGAGCTGATCTCATTCTTCTCAAAGGAAACTTCGTTAAAATAAATTTTTCTACAATTCGTAACCTTAAAATATGAATTGATAAAAAAATATCGATAATTTTGAATATTTGGCAGCGAAGTAATATCTTTAAACAATTAACAAACAATATTTTCATGGGGATTCTTTTAGATAAAACAACCGATTGCCCTTATATAAACTTTACGGAGGATGGTTTTCTTGAAATTGAAGGTCGCTCTATTACTGAGGATCCATTTTCGTTTTGGCAACCACTTCTGGAATGGGTTGAGAACTATACACACCACGCTGCCCCAAAAACTCATGTTAATATATATTTAGAGTACTCCAACAGCAGTTCGAATAAATACATCAACGAGTTGCTTCGCAAATTGGAAGACTCCCACGGCAAAAATACCGAAGTTATTGTTAACTGGAGATTCGAAGAGGATGATGAATCGGTGCTTCAGCTCGGCAAGGATTTTGAGTCGATGTTAAAACTGCCCTTTAACTTCGAAGAGCTTGAAACAGAAAAGGAACGAACCCGACGAATCAAGATTAAAAACAAAAAAAGCGGAAATGAAGCAATAATTACCGCACGATACTGGGATGCCATTGTTAGAAATGGACATGGCGAGGATTACCAAATTTTACAAGAATTTTCTTAATATAATTTTTTTTTGCATATTTGTTTAAAATTGGCTTAAATGGTAAAGTTTGAATTAAAAGAAACAGCAACCACCCCTTTTATTAACTTCGATCATACTATCGGGGTTATAAAAATGGAAGGTCGATCGATTCCCGAGAATGTGATTGACTTCTACCAGCCAATTCTTCGCTGGATTGATGAGTATGCACAAAATCCACTCCCAGAAACCTTGGTACATATGAAGTTTGAATACTTCAACACAAGTTCTTCAAAAAGAATTTTCGATATAATGAAAAAACTTGAGAAAATGGCCATTGACACTGGAACCAAAGTTACCATAAATTGGTACTTTGAGGAGGATGATGAAGATATCTATTTTGCATGCAACGACTATAAAGCACTAATTAACAAGGTTGAGTTCAACCTCATAGAGCTCAAACAAAACTAAATAATCTATAACAATCAGAAAAAAAGCACCTTTGGGTGCTTTTCTTATTGCTGATGCTCTCTAATTCCGGTGAACAGTTTCGTTCCTTAACATTTCGTACTGCTCCCGGATAATCTCTAACTCCTCCAAGTTCTGACGCATACGCTCCTCGTTTTCCTGCATTTGCCTTGAGCTCTCCTTAAATTGATTAATCAATTTAATATTTTGCTCATTCATCACCACATTGTGGATATTGTTAGCAACATTGTAGGCTACTTTTTCAACTAAATCTATTTCGGCCTGTGATAATGCATTAAAACTAGCCAACTCAACTACTCCTAATACCTGATTATCGAAGGTTAGCGGAGTTAATAATAAATTCTTTGGAGCAGCGCTTCCCAATCCTGAGTTAATTCTAAAATAATCGTCGGGGATATCGGTAATTAACTGAATCTGATTTAATGTGTAGGCTGCCCCAACCAATCCGCTATCGG
>WBUV01000067.1 GCA_008933525.1 Bacteroidales bacterium
CGTTAATTGCTATTCATTTAGTTTACATAACAATTCAGATTGTAAATCAGAATTTATACATGGTAGACTCGCCAGAATACCTATATCAAGCCAAAAACATCGTTAGCAACTGGACCTTTTACAGCGGAGATTTGCAAAAAGAGATAAACATCGATTTATATACTAAGAGGCCTCCCATCTACCCATTGCTTATTGCATCAGTAAAACTAATCTTCAAATCTGATCTATTCCTCATCATACTCCAGTCAATCATTTCTATACTCTCAATACAATTAATTCGCAAGTCGTTCTTACAAATTGGCTATAATTCCAAATACGACCTCATTTCCTTTCTATTACTATTATTATCGCCAGCACAAATGGTATATGCGAATATGGTAATGGCGGAAACACTCTTTCAATTTTTTATTACTCTAATATTTTTCTTTGTAGTTCGTTTTGTAAACACCAACTCCAATCGTTACTTAGTTTTCGTAAATTTAACCATAGCAATTTCGGCTCTTACAAAGCCAGTGATGTATCTGTTTGTTTTTCCCAGTCTTTTAGTAATGCTTTACATCTCCTTAAAAAGTAAATCTCTTAAACCAATGATGTTAGGTTTAATACCAATTGTTATAATACAAGCATTCTCTTACTGGAATTACAAACGAACCGACTACTGGCATTTCTCAAGTATACAAACCATTAACTTGGTGCAATACAACACGTACTATTTCAACGTACAGCGCCAAGGGATGGAAACTGCCGAATTGTTTCTCGATAATCAAATTGAAACTGCTGAGAGTTCAAGGAGTTATCGCGAGAGAGTACATTTCCTTAAACAAACATCAATAAGGGTGATAAAGGACAATCCTATTGAGTATGCTTGGTTTCATGCAAAAGGAATGTTTCGTTTCTGCATTGATCCGGGGCGATTCGACTTATCAAATTATTTGGGTTTAGAAGAAAAAGGGAATGTGGGTTTCCTTAATCACCTCAATAATGATGGCATTAGAGGAGCAATAAAATATCTATCTCAGCAAGACATATTCTTGATTTTAGCCCTTATTCTTGTAGGAATTATAAATATGTTAAAACTGGCGGGCTTGGCTCTTTTCACTTTCGAAAAAAGGATTGATTTCCGAATTCGTGCATTTATTGTAATCCTTATTGGATACGTTGCTTTTGTAACTGGACCACTAGGAGCATCGAGGTTCGCCATGCCATTTATACCGATATTTATATTTTCAACATCGATGATTCTCTCCAAATATTTCAATACACTAAAAGTACATTGAATTATTCTTTGTTCAAACTAAAACATCTTTGCTAAACCCTTGTATTTTTCTATCTTTACAACTTGCAATCCCTCTAAGTAAAGGATTGGCTTTTACCTGAATTTTAGCTTCTTATATATTTAAAATGATTGACCAGCACGTTGTTGATAGGATAATTGCCGCCACAGATATACTAGAGGTGGTTCAGGAATACGTTACTTTGCGTAAACGCGGAGTAAACTACCTGGGAAACTGTCCGTTCCACAACGAAAAAACCCCATCGTTCACCGTAAGCCCAGCTAAAGGTATTTTTAAGTGTTTTGGCTGCGGAAAAGGTGGTAATGCAGTGAACTTTATCATGGAGCACGAGCATTTGGGCTACGTTGATGCACTAAAATTCCTGGCGAAAAAGTACAATATTGAGGTTGTTGAAAAAAAAGCAACCCCCGAGGAGCTAGAACAAAAGAACGAGCGCGAGAGCCTAATGGTTGTTAATGCCTATGCGCAACGTTACTTCAGCGATATTCTGCATAAACACTCCGATGGTAAAAATATTGGTTTAGCGTATTTCAAGGAAAGGGGTTTTCACAATAATACCATTGAAAAATTTCAGCTTGGATACTGCCTCGACCAGCGCGATTCTTTTACTCGCGCAGCATTGCACGATGGGTACAAACTCGAAAACATAGTTAAAACCGGACTAACCATTCAACGCGAAGATGGTAGCGCTTTCGATAGGTTTATGGGGCGTGTTATGTTCCCTATTCATAGCCTTAGCGGACGAGTAATTGGCTTTGGAGGCCGTACCCTCAAAACCGACAAGAAAATTGCAAAATACCTGAACAGTCCGGAAAGTGAGGTTTACCATAAAAGTGAAATACTCTACGGAATTTATCAGGCAAAAAAAACTATCACCCAGGAGAATAAGTGCTTTCTGGTAGAAGGATATACCGATGTAATATCGATGCACCAGGCTGGGATTGAGAACGTGGTGGCTAGCTCCGGAACATCGCTAACGCACGACCAAATAAAACTCATTAAGCGTTTCACTCCAAACGTAACAATCCTTTACGATGGCGATGCTGCTGGTATAAAAGCATCGCTCCGCGGAATAGATCTTGTGCTTGAGGAAGGCCTCAACGTAAAAGTTGTGCTTTTGCCCGAGGGCGAAGACCCCGACAGTTTCTCGCGTTCACACAGTTCCACAGAACTTTTGGACTATGTGGATAAGAACGAAACCGACTTTATTAAGTTCAAGGCGAAACTTTTGCTCGACGAGGCCAAGAACGACCCAATTCAGCGAGCAAGTCTAATAAACGACATTGTCCGCTCCATAAGTGTTATTCCCGAAACCATTACTCGTTCCATTTATATTAAGGAGTGCTCCCGTATAATGGATATTCAGGAAGATTTACTTTACACAGAGGTAACAAATCAACGTAAAAAAAAGTTTGAACAACTTATTCAGCGTGAAACTTTCGAAAGTAAGGAAAAAGAAACTCCACGCCTTCCATCGTATGTTTCCGGAATTTTCTGCGAAGAGCAAGAGCGCGAAATAATCGCTTTTTTACTAAACTCAGGCGATCAAGTTCTGTATCATCATAAAACAGACGATTTTGAAGAGCAGGAAATAACCATTACTGTTGCACAGTACATTATTGATGAAATACTAAACGATGAACTTGAATTTCAGAACCTAGTTTATAAAAAGATTTTCGATGAGTACGGAAAACTTATTGTCGAAAACAAAACAACAGACAACCGGCACTTCATAAACCATCAGGACTCGCAAATAAGCCAACTGGCGGTTGACATACTCTCGTCGAGATATAAACTCAGCAAAATTTGGGGCGACCAAAACGAGGAAGACTTTTTGCAACGCGCAATACCAAAAGCAATTCAGGTGTACAAAAGCAAAATCCTCAAAACAGCAATTAAGCGCTTAATGGACGATCTGTCGCATTTAAAAAGCGACCAAAAGGATGATATAAATGACATTCTATCGAAGTTGAATCAGCTAAACGATTTAATGAACAGAATGTCAAAAGACTTAGATAGAGTAATTCTTTAGGGAATAAAAAACAAATTATTCAATTATTGGTTAATAAATACGGAATTCTTAACTTTACCAAAAATCAAAAAACCGTTAACTATTTCAATTAAACCTATATGAAAATCCAAAACACATTGCGCGTTGTGGCGATGACCGCCCTAGTTGCACTAGTACTTAACAGCTGCGGAACAAAGCAAGCTAAAGAAGCAGAAGAACTCGAAGTAACCAAGGAACAAGCTTTCGAAGGAGTAACTAATTACCCTATTCCTACTTCTTTTGAGGTTATTCAAATGATTAACAATGCAGGAGCTAGCTTCATAATTGGTATTTGCAATAAAGTAGATAATGCCGACAAATACTTTACAGAAAAAGAAAAGGCTATTAATTTAGGTATTTATGGAGCAGATTTGGCGTACTCTACAACATACCAAATGAAGCAGGAAACTATGAATTTCCTTAAGGTTTCCAAAAAAATGATCGATGAACTTAATATCACTTCTGGCTTTAACCGTCAGCTAGCAGAGAGAGTTGAGACTAACATCGACAACAAGGATTCTTTAATTCTAATCATTACCGATTCCTTCTACGATTCATATAAATATCTTGTTGAGAATGGTAAGGATAACCTTTCATTAATGGTAATTACTGGCAGCTGGGTTGAAGGTCTATATATTACAACACAAATAGCTGAGACAAGCCGCAATAATGCTGAGTTTATAAAGATTATTGCTAACCAAAAAGCGCCTCTTTCTAAATTGATGGAGTTACTTCAAGCACGTTCAGCCGAAGCAGAAGTTATGGAACTAATCAACACCCTTGATCCTGTTTATAAAATATACAACGATGTTCAGGGTGATGTTTTAACAAATGAGCAATACAAAGCAATTGTTGAAAATATTAGTAAGATTAGAAATTCTTTAGTATAGACATATTCAGTAACAAGGCAACAAATAATTGTCCGCTAGCCCATTTCAGTGGTTAAATAATTTTTACTATTTTTATCCAACTGAACAAAAAAGGGAACACTAGCGGACAATTATTTTTTCTTATTTTTGAAAAACCCTACGTTCAATTTAACGCTCTAGTATTATGTTGTTTCTTTAAAAAGTGTAACTATGATGCGCATATTATTAATTTCTGCCTTTTTTGTGTTAACACAGATTACCGATGCATTTGCTCAAAAAAGACTATGGGCATTAGTAATGTCAAAAGGACTAGGCTATACACAACAGGCATGGCGCACTAGAACAAACTTTCCTGAAAAAGAGATTAACGAGCTGTGGGCAGAGGGTTACCAAATTACTAGCCTAAACTATGCCGAAATGCGCTGGGCTTTGGTAATGACCAAAGGAACAGGCTACACAACGCAACGATGGTTTAATGGTGAAACGTTTCCTGCCGATGACATAAAAAAAGGCTGGGACGAGAGTTATTCAATTACCCATGCAACTTACGGAAATAAACGCTGGGTTGTAGTTATGAGTAAAAATTCCAACCTTGGCTTGCAAGCGTGGCGAACAAGGACCAATTTTTCTGAAATTGAAAAGGAAATAAAAGATCTTCGTGACAAGGGTTACTTCATTACAACCTTAACCTATGGAAACGGTGTTTGGGCTCTGGTTATGTCTAAAGGGGCTGGCTATACGAATCAATACTATACAACCAAAAGCTCCTACCCTGATACAGAGATCAAGGAATATTGGGACAAAGGCTACTATATTACATCAGTAGAGTATGGCAATGGCTTATGGGCTATTGTTATGTCCCTTGGAGGAAAACATACTCATCAAGCTTGGAGAACCAGATATAATTACCCTGACAAGGAAATTAAAGAACTTTGGGATGATGGCAATTATATATCATATCTAGGTAGTAGTTTCGACTATGAAATGCTTTCTGCTGGAACATCGGAGCAAAGCATTAGCAATCCTAAAGTAAGAACTCCTCACTCATTAAACCAGATATCTTCTGTTGCTGTCACTCCTGATTACACTGTTGTGAATGTAGCATACACCGGAACTGGAAATTGTTGTATAAATACAAAAACCTATATTCAGGATCCAAAAACTCAGAAAAAATACGACCTTTTATGGGCAACGGGTATACCTTTCTGCGAGGCATCTTACACAAAGCCAACAAAAGAGTATACGTTATACTTTCAAAGAATTGAAAACGGAACAAACGAAATTGATATCGTAGAACCCGAGGGTGAGAATCCATTCTGTTTCTATGGAATATCAATGTCTACCTCTGATGCAACAATCACATCAAATCCAATTACACAAGTTGTAAGTAAGCCTGAAACATATGGCTTACCTCCGATATTGGCGATAGAAGATATTACCTTCTCGGAAAATACAATTGATGCAGAAGAAACAGCCCAGCTTAAAGTTACACTTAAGAATATTGGCCCAGGCGATGCCAAGGATGTTTACCTGAACTTAGAGAGCAATATACCTCAATTATCGTTTGGCTCAAAGAACTTGTTTCCAACAATTTCGGCCAATGGAGGTGTACAAACTGTTACTGTAAATGTAAAAGCATCTATTGACCTTCCATCGTCGATGGCATTAATTAAACTCGAAGTAGTAGAGCCAAACTTTAAGGTTAAAATCCAAGGTAAACAACTTAGCGTTCCAACCCGAGAGTTCTCTAAGCCAGAACTATTGTTGGCAAAATATGCGGTAATTGAAAACCAGAGTGCAAGTCCAAATAACCAAATTGACTTAAACGAAATGGTTGACCTCCAATTCGCATTGCAAAATGTTGGACAAGGCAACGCAGAAAGAGTCAACGTTTCAGTGGAAAACAACCAAAAGGGTGTAATGTTTTTAGGCGTAGTTAAAGGTCAACAACTAGTTAGGGAGAATCCTGTATTCAACTCAATTAACTCTGGTAAGTACGAAACCTTAACCTATCGATACTTTATAAACAGCGAGTTTACCGATACTGAGTTAAAATTCAGTATTAAAGCAAACGAAAGAGTGGGACGGTTTGGTCTTTCAACCCAAAAAAACTTTGCAATTAATACGAAACTCGAAGAAACAGGCTTTATTAGAAATATTGCAGTTGCAGAAAAGGTTAGTACTGGGAAAGTTGTTATTGAGGATATCCCCGACTTTGTCGTAGATGTGGATACGGATATTCCGACATCCTCAGTCACCCGAAATAATGTTTATGCCTTAATAATTGGCAATGAGGATTACAGCTCCCGCCAGCAAGGTCTGTCCAAAGAACAAAACGTAGATTTTGCTGTAAACGATGCGAATGTTTTTGCACTTTACTGCGAGAAAGTTTTAGGTGTTCCAAAACGCCAAATTAAAGTTTTACTAAACTCTACTGCGGCAGAAATATCGCAAGGAATTGCATGGCTAACCAACCTAGCATCGATTGAAGGTCCCAATGCAGAGTTAATATTTTACTACTCTGGTCATGGTTTGCCAAGTGAGCAAACCCAGGAGGCATACATCGTTCCTGTGGATGTGAATGGTATGAACTTGGAATATGGGCTAAAACTTAACGATGTTTACAAAAGGCTCTCGGAACATCCAACAAAACGTATTTCGGTGTTTCTCGATGCATGCTTCAGTGGCGGAGCAAGATCACAGAGTCTTGTAGCCGTTAAAGGTGTTAAGATAAGGCCTAAAGAATCGCCAATTCCTGGCAATATGGTTGTATTTGCATCGAGCACCGGTAGCGAAAGTTCTGCTGTGTATAGGCCAAAACGTCATGGATATTTCACTTACTTCCTCCTAAAAAAGTTAAAAGATTCGCAAGGAGCGGTTACACTTGAGGAGTTAACCAATTTTGTATCGAAAAATGTTAGCAAGGAGGCCGGACTGGATGGCAAAGTACAAAACCCTCAGGTTAGCGTTAATCCGGCCCTTGGCGATGCTTGGAAAAATTGGAAGATCAAGTAAAAATAAGTTGTATTTGTGCTGTAAAATTTTGGACGTTTAATTTTATTTTAACCCCTAATATTTCTCAAAAAGAAATAGCGTCTTTTTTGATAAAGAAGAAAAACTTAAAAGATGATTTATATTATCTGATAAGTAATTATTAGCCCAACATAATGGTTATAATAAATTAACACTTAAATTTACTGTCTGTTTATACAATTTTTTATACCTTTAAATGTGAAATTTTTTTGATATGCAAAACAGATTAACTCTGATAGTAGTCTTTTCATTACTTTCGACCTCAATGTTTGGGCAACTACTAAACAAACGAGGAAATCCTATCCTTACAAATTTTACACCTGAAATTTATAATGGTACCGAGCAAACATGGAGTATTGCTCAGGATGACAGGGGGGTTATGTATTTTGGAACTCATGATAATGGCATAATTGAATATGATGGATTCCATTGGCGAAACATTAGCATCCCTGAGAGTAAGCCCGTATATTCCATGGTCAAAGGCAATGATGGCAAAATTTATATTGGAAGCACCGGGGAACTTGGATATTTAGAACCTAATGTATATGGTCGGTTGGAATTTGTTTCATTGGCCCACTTTATTCCCGACTCAATTAAACAAAAATTCACACTTTTCTTCTATAAAACCTACTCATTTAAAGACGAAATCTATTTTTGCACTCCTGTTTATATTTTTAAATACAACGGAAAAACACTTCTACCCATTAGTCTAGGTGATAGAAAAAATACTGGAATATTTTTAACCTTTATAGCCAACAATTCAATTTACATTGGTAGTTATAGCAAGGGTTTGTTTACCCTTGATTCAAACAATTCGCTTAACGTTGCCCCTGGTGCCCAAATCTTCGAACAAAAGGATATATATAGCATCCTAGAATATGATGAAAAGAATTTGTTGGTTATTACAAGCGTTGGCATTTATAAATACAACCCCATTTCTGGGGGTACTCAACTAATTGATGGTTCTAAGAAATTCTTAACTAAACTTTTCAAGCAATCATTTTTGCCATACTACTCCACAGTGGTTGGTAATAACTTTGGATTGGGATTTGTCCAGTCTGATTGGGTTAGTTATCTGGAATTATCTAAAAATGGAGAACCTGAAGGCCTTATCAATAAACAAACTGGCCTACAAGGAAGTTTGGTTTCGTCGCTTTACTATAAAAACAACGAACCTCTTTGGATAACCCTTATAGATGGTGGTATATCTAAAGCAGAAGTTCATTCCTCAATAAGAAAATTTGGTAAGGAAAGTGGAATCGATGAGTTGATTATTGATATAATAAGGTATAACGGCATTCTCTACATTGCTACCTTGAATGGAGCTTTTTACTTGGACTCAGACTCCAATGGGATGCCAGTTTTTAAACCCGTTGAAAACATTAGCGGACAAGTTATGGAACTAATGATTTTCACCCCACAAAATAGTAAACCTATACTTTTAGCAGGAACCTATTTGGATGGCATTTATGAAATTAAAAATAACAAAGGGTTTTCTATAAGCGAACCATTGAAAACAAAATTCCCCGATGTTCAACACAATGTGCAATGCCTGTATCAATCCAAAAGAAATCCAAACATTCTATACGTTGGAAAAAACCACGGGCTATCAACTTTAACTTGGGAAAATGGGGGTTGGGCTAGGACAAATAATTTGTTCAAGGACGAAATTATCACCGAAATAGCAAGTATATGTGAAGATAACAGAGGAAATCTATGGGTGTCAACCTCTTTCAAGGGCTTATTAGTAATTACTCAGGATCAAAAAATTAATCCTCTTTCAAGCCTAAATTACCAATTTAAAAATTCAAAACAAGTTTACTTTCACAGCAAACAAGATTCTCTGTACTTTCTTACACCTTACGGAATATTCTCCTACAAATACGAGGATAGTACTTTTTCTAAATCGAATTTTTCCGAGAAATATGATAACAACAAAGGTGTATTTAGGATTTCAGAAGGATCGAACATTACCTCTTTACTTTGTTACGACCAAAATAAGGGACAGTATTGGGTTGAAACCATTGAAAAAGATGAAAATAATCAGCAGATAATTAACAATACTCCATTTAAACGATTACCCAATAAATGGTCTGACGCAATATATGTAGAGCCAGATGGTGTATTATGGATTGGTATGGCAAAAGAGCTATACTCATATGAGCCAACCATAAAAAGGAACTATAGTAATCCTTTCAGAGCTCTCATTAGAAAGGTTGTTGCCAAAGATTCCTTGCTTTTTGATGGATGCTATTATTCAGTTGGAGATTCCGGGAAATTAAATATTTCCATGGAGCAACAGTCAGTTCAAATTCCTCGATTATCATATAAACATAATGGTATTGTAATTAATTACTCTGCACCATTTTACGAAAAAGAGAGCGAAATTCAATATAGCCATTACCTAGAAGGTTCCGATGAAACAACCTGGGGTAAATGGGACAATAGAACTGAAACTACTTATACAAATCTCCGGGAAGGAAAGTACATTTTTAGAGTAAAAGCAAGAAATATTTACAATACTGAAAGCATTGTTGCTTCATTTTCCTTTGAAATTAGGCCACCATGGTACAGAACAGTACTAGCATACATTTTATACTTGTGTTCTATGGTGGCATTAATTTGGGGTATTGTTAAGTGGAATACTCGACGATTAATTGCAGAGAAGGAACACCTTGAACAAATTGTGAAAGAGCGTACTGCCGAGGTTGTAGCTCAAAAAGAAGAAATTGAGGTTCAGAACGAGAAAATCGCAGCTCAAAACGAGGAGATTAAGAGTAGTATTCAATACGCAAGCCGTATACAAGGAGCGATTCTTACCCCCCCCGATCAGGTTAACAGAATTTTCCCCGATAACTTCATTCTATACCTACCCCGCGATATTGTTAGTGGTGACTTATACTATATTACTCAGGTTGGCAATAAACGGATAAGCGTTGTGGCCGATTGTACCGGGCACGGTGTTCCTGGTGGATTTATGAGTATGCTTGGGGTTTCGTTCTTAACCCAAATTATTTCCCAAACCGAGGATTTAAGCGCAGCTACAATTCTAAATAAGTTACGCCACCAAGTTATTACTGCACTTCATCAAACTGGAGAAATTGGCGGAAGTAAGGATGGAATGGATATTGCACTTTACATATTCGACGACCAAACCATGAAATTACAGTTTGCCGGAGCAAACAATCCACTTATTCATATAAGCAACGGAGAGCTCAACCATATCAAGAGCGACAAAATGCCAATCGGAATTCACATCCGTGGCGACGTTCCTTTCACCAACTTCGAATTAGATGTTAAGAAAGGTGATGTTATTTATACATTCTCCGATGGATATGCCGATCAGTTTGGAGGTGGCGATGCTCGTAAATTCATGATTAAGAACCTTAAGGATCTTCTTCTGGAAATTCACCAAAAACCCATGGATGAACAACGAGATATTCTGGACAAAACCCTGCTCAACTGGCATGGCGATACACCTCGGATAGATGATGTTGTTGTGATGGGAATGAGAGTCTAAATGATAATGTAAAAGAGGGTGCGAAAATAACAGCACCCTCTTTTACTTATGTCATCGTGAGATTCAAAACCTCCTATATTACTTGAGGAAACTCAATCTACACAATTATCATTTGCTTTGCCTACTTTTCTTAAACCCTTCAACAAGGAGAGCAATTCGATGAATAAAGTTTAGCTGAAGTGTTGCATAGAGGAATAAAGTTCCAAGCCAAATTACAGTGATATTAAACCAAATAGTACGCACGTATTCCCCGTTGAAAAGTTTATGCGGAGCATATAGATGTGCTCTACCCCAAGGATGGTCGGGCTGCATGTATATTGGCTCATATTTTTGAATTACCCTATCGTCAGTTTCGAGGTATTTTGCAACCTCGTTGTTACGTAAAACCCACTCAGCAAGTG
>WBUV01000068.1 GCA_008933525.1 Bacteroidales bacterium
TTATAAATGAGCGAGGGATTGTTATTGACACTTTAACCGGGTTTAAGGTTAAGAATTCATTGGTGACTTCGGAACAGGCGTTTTATGTTCCTAAAGCGAAAAAGGTTGAAATCCGATTTGTTGATGAAGATGCTAATACTATCACTGCATCGATGAAGATTGACTATTCAGAGTTTGTTAACGACCTGAAAATTGGATTTACAAATAATCACTCCGATTATGCGATATTCAATATTGACTTTCCTGATTTCAATGATATTCCTAGTTTAACACTCTGTGAACGACGTCACTATCCTATTGGACAGAGCGTTGCTATGTTGAGTTTCAATTGTGGATGTTCAAATCTATCCATTAAGAGTGCTTTAGTTTCATCTGCTTTTGCAAACTCTAATGGTTTAAGGTACATACAGCTCGATGGCCTAACTAGTTACGGGAACAGTGGATCGCCAGTTATCGATACAAATTCAATGGAGGTTATTGCAATAGTATCACGCAGAAATACTCCGGCTGCAAAGTCATATCAGCAACTTCAGGAAATAATTGCTTCGAATCTTGATGAACTTAGAAAGATTTCAGGAACCGTGAAAATGGGAGATATCGATCCTGTTCAAGTTCTAATTGCGAATCAAAATCAGCTTAAACTTTTGGTGAATAGTATATATAAATACGTGCCAATGGGAACTTCGCAGGCAATTATGCTCGATCAAATTATTACGTATTTCAATGAAAAATCTATAGAAGATCAAGTTAGTATTAGTAGTATGGAAAAGGTTGGCGTTAATTTTAACGAAGGTTAATTGGTTTAATTAGAAAGTGAGAAGGGTATTCTTATTGAATACCCTTTTCTTTTGGATCAAAATGAGGCTTCTTCTGTTAAATCTTCTTAAATTGCATGTTGATAATGTGTTTAAGTGATTGGCTTTTAAATGGATTTAGCGATTGACCTTGCCTTAATTTTTTCTCCGAGGTAAAAGCAGTTTATTATTTTTAACTTTGTAATAGTTCTGTTGTTCTAGTTGTTACCAAATTAAACATTAAAGCTATGGATAGTAGTAGAGTTGTTAGTTTCTTGCAGAAAATAGAGTTGTTTAGAGGGTTAGACGAAAATGAGTTAAAGAGTCTGTCGAAAGTTGTAAATGAGCAAAAGTTCGAAGCGGGTGATCTGTTGTTCAGAGAAAATGGACCTCGCGAGGGAATCTTAATAATTTTTGAGGGTGAAGTGGAACTTTTTAAAAGCAATCCTTATGGTGTTGAGCTTAAATTGACTTATTTCTCAAGTGGCGATTTCTTAGGCGAGGGAGCTTGGGCTAGTAACTCTCCGCACTCAACTTCTGCTCGTGCATTAAAACCTACTACAGTATTCAAAATAAATAACGATTTGCTTAGTAATAATGCGCAAATAAGTGTTAAGGTTCTTACAAATATTACCCGAGTTATTCAGCGTAGAATGCGCCATGCGAACAATAGGATGATCAATCCTGCATCACAATACGAGTCGGGTAGTACTCGTCTTGAGCACGATTTGCTTGGAGAGAGAGACGTTCCTGCTGAATACTATTATGGTGTGCAAACATTGCGAGCTATTGAGAATTTTAACATCTCAGGTGTTACCTTAAACTTCTTCCCGGCAATTATTGATGCCTTAGCTATGGTTAAGCAGGCTGCTGCGGAAGCAAATTTTGAGTTGGGGTTAATTGACGAAAAAGTAAAGGAGGCAATAGTTCTTGCATGTATTGAGATTACGAATGGTAAGTTTCATAACCATTTTGTAGTTGATATGATTCAAGGTGGTGCAGGAACCTCTACAAATATGAATGCAAATGAGGTGATAGCAAATAGAGCACTGGAAATTCTAGGCTACTCTAAAGGAGAGTATAAGCATTGCCACCCTCTAAATCATGTTAACCTTTCGCAATCAACCAACGACGCTTATCCCACCGCAGTAAAAATTGCAATTTACAACTCAAATATTAAGTTGATAAAGGTGTTAGAATCGCTGGTTGAGTCTTTTAGGGCGAAGGCTAAAGAGTTCTCGCACATCATTAAAATGGGAAGAACGCAGTTGCAGGATGCTGTTCCAATGACATTAGGACAGGCATTTGAAGCTTATGCTGTTACTTTGACTGAGGAGATTGATAGGCTGAATCAGAATGCCAAGTTGTTCCTTGAGATAAATATGGGTGCAACTGCTATTGGAACAGGAATAAATTCCGAACCTGGCTATACCGATAAGGTTTTGTTCCATCTTAGAAAAATAACAGGACTTGATTTAGTGCTTGCCGCAAACCTTGTTGAGGCAACACAGGATACTGGAGCTTTCATTATGTATTCTTCGGCTGTTAAACGTTTGGCTGTTAAACTCTCGAAAATTAGTAACGATTTGCGGCTGTTATCGTCAGGACCACGAACAGGTATAAACGAAATTAATCTTCCGCCAATGCAGCCCGGTTCCTCTATTATGCCCGGTAAAGTAAATCCAGTAATACCGGAAGTTGTGAATCAAATTGCGTTCAAGGTTATTGGGAACGATTTAACCGTTACTCTGGCAGCGGAGGGTGGTCAGTTGGAGCTTAATGTTTTTGAGCCAGTTATTGTTCAGAGCATATTTGAGTCCGTAGAAATGCTCAAGAATGGTATGACCACATTCAAGTACCGTTGTATCGATGGCATTACTGCAAATGAAGAACGATGCAGAAATATGGTGTATAACAGTATTGGGCTTGTTACTGCTCTGAATCCATACTTAGGTTACGAGGTTTCTACTCAGTTGGCAAAGGAAGCGCTGGTCTCGAATAGAAGCGTTTACGAATTGGTACTCGAAAAGGGTTTGCTTACAAAGGATCAACTCGACATGATATTGGCGCCAGAGAATATGATAGAACCACGAAAGATGAAGCTTTAAAATAGTTTTTTGCTTTTTGTAACAAATTATTACCTTTGAAGGGCGACTGTAGTTGATTTTTATACAGTCGCCTAATTTAAATATGATAAAATGAGCCAATCTAAGGAATTTGTAGTAAAGTATTCTGAGTTTCAAAGTGAGGGCGAGTTAAGTTCTTCTGAGGTGGAATTGGTTAGAAGGGCAAAGCAAGTTCTAACAACTAGTTATTCGCCATATTCTCATTTTAGAGTTGGTGCTGCAGTATTGCTCGAAAATGGTGAGATTATTTCAGGAAGTAATCAGGAGAACGGTGCTTATCCTTCGGGTTTATGCGCCGAGAGGGTTGCTTTATTTTATGCAGGCGCAAAATACCCTAAAGTTCCAGTAGTATCTATTGCTATTGTGGCTAGTTATATGGACGAAATTGTACAAACCCCAATTTCACCTTGTGGAGCATGCCGCCAAGTGATGATTGAGTACCGAAATATTGGGGCTAAACCATATTCTGTTATTATGGTAGGCCAAGGAAAAATTGTGAAGGTTGAAGATGTTCGTTTTTTATTGCCTTTTAGCTTTTCCAATGTTGAGGATGCTACTAAGTAATGCTGTTTAGGATTGAAGTCCTTTGGTTTGTTAGAATGAGGATAGCACCTTTCTGAAAGCAGCATTAGGGATTAATCCCTCATCGTCTTCGGCAAATTCCGGTTTAATTCTTTCAACAAAGTACATTTCTATTTCACCAATATTTTTTGCAGGAATTTTGCCCCGCGATGTGCAAATAAAGTAGTCCTTTATATAAGCATAAGTGGTTTCGGAGATGTTCACTTTTCCTGCTTCGCAGGATGTTTCCATTCTGCTGGCAATATTAACTGTGTCGCCCCAGATATCGTATGCAAATTTATGTTTGCCAATAACCCCAGCAATTACACTCCCACTATGTATGCCAATTCGTAAATTCCAAATTGGTTTATTCTCCTCCGTCGCCAGACCTGCCATGGCTTGCGCGTATCGCTGTATTTCGAGCGCCGCAAGAACAGTATCGAAAGGGTGACTTCTGTTTGTCCGAGGTAAACCTCCTACGCACATGTAGCTGTCTCCTATCGTTTTAATTTTTTCTATGAACCGTTGTGAAGTAATTTCATCGAAAGCTTCAAAGTACCCGCCAAGTACATTTAGGAATTCATCAATGTCTTCATACGAAACGCTAACCTTGGAGAAACCAACAAAATCGGTAAACATAACTGAAACTTCCTTGAACTTCTTGGGTTTATAAATTCCCTTTTTTTGCAAGGAGTATGCAACCTCCCAGGGTAGAATGTTTTTGAGAAGGTTCTCGGATTTTAACTTTTCCTCCTCTAGCATTTTCGATTGTTTTTGGATTTCGTCCTGCTGTTTTTCTAAAATATTGTTCGCATTCTCCAAATTCTCAGTAATAGTGAGCAGGTGTTCGTGTTTTTCCTCAAGAGTTCTTTCTATGTTTTTTAACTCCGTAATGTCTGTTTCAATGGCTACAATATGACTGAAGTTCTGGAGTGTGTCAAATATTGGGGTTAACGTTGTTTGTATATACTTAATTTTTCCCTCGGGTGTAGTCCACGTGCTATCGTAAACAACATATTCTCCTAGTTCCCTGCAATTTTTCATTGCATTATAGGTAGTTGGATTCGTATTAGGGCTAAATAGATTATCTCCGTATACTTTCACAAAATCTTCGAGAGTGCACTCGTATAAACGTTTAAAACCCTCGTTTACCCAAGAAATATTTCCTGACTCGTTAATAACAACAATTGAGTTACCCGCTTTACTAATAGCCGATGATATGTTATCAAGTTGGTTCGATTGGTCTTTAAGCTTTTGAAGTAGTTTGCCTCGCTGTATCCCAACCATAATTCTCTGTATGAGTTCGGTTGCAGAGATAGGCTGTCCAACAAAATCATCAGCGCCAGCATTGAATAGTGCTTGAATTTTTTCGGGCTGGAGGAAGTCGGCAAGTGCAATAATTGGGATTCCAGATGTTAAGGGGTCGGCCTTTATCACTGATAGGATATCGGCTGCGGCATTATTAGCAAAGTGGACGTCAAAAAGCAATATGTCGGGATTGTATTCCGAAACAGTTGCGATAATGCTATCGAAACCAGAAATTGATTGAACAGCAAATTCATCCTCGGCTAATCCAAGTATCGATTCAATTTCTTGAATAATTGATTCAGATCCACATGCCGTTAATATCCTATATGCCATTTGAAAACCAGTAGCAGTTATGCCATTAAGATAGATAAATTTTGGGATATTCTATAATGGTGAAAAGAATTTGATGTTTATTTTGATTGATTACTCTTCGTTAAAATCGCTCATGATTTTTTGAACTTCTTCTTCGGTGTTCCGAAGTTTAGCTCTACAGAATTTAATAAGATCCGATACTCTTTTGATCTTAACGGTTAACTCATCAACGTCAAGTTCGTTTGACTCGATTTGTGCAACAATCTCTTCTATCTCGCTTATAGCTTCGCTATATTTAAGTGTTTTCTTGGTCATGTTCATGATGTTTTGTTGGGTAGTTCAATTTTGAATGTGGTTCCTAGCCCCGGAGTGCTATCCACGGTTATGGTTCCATTGTTTTTTTCTACGAATTCTTTGCAGAGGATTAAGCCCAGACCAGTTCCGCTTTCTTGATTAGTTCCTTTTGTTGTTAGTCCATCTACTCTAAAAAGTTTTGAAAGATTATCAGGGCTTATCCCAACCCCTGTGTCCATTACATTTATTTGGGTTTGGTCGAGTTTTTGGAAAGCTTCAATATTAATAACGCCTCCTGTGGGTGTGAACTTAATTGCGTTGCTCACAAGGTTCCTAATCGCAGTGCTAATAGTGTCGTAATCGGCATAAATGGTTATATCAGGGTCAAGTTTATATTTAATTGCGATACCTTTTTCTTTTGCAGGAATTGACGCAACTTCAACAATAGTGTCAACAATATCTTTAACTGATAGGATTTTGGGATTCAGGACTAATTTCCCGGTTTGACTTCTGGACCAATTTAGCAGGTTGTCGGTTAAGGAAAGTACTCCGGTAGCCGATTGATTTATGTGCTTGCTTAGTTCCTCAATTTCGTCGGGTGAAAGCGATTGGACATTTGCGGCTAAAACTTCCGATAATCCGACCAGTGCAGTGAAAGGACTTCGTAAGTCGTGCGCGATGATCGAAAAGAGTTTGTCTTTTGTTTGAACAGTATTTTTGAGATCAATTTCCGATGCTGTGAGCTTATCGTTCATAAGCTTTATCTCATCAATTTTCTCCTCCAGAACTTTTGCGTATTTTTTCTTTTGAACGAAACTGTATGTTGCGGCTCCAGCCAATGTAATAACAAGGAGAACAATGGCTATAAGGAAGTTTCTAAATGTTTTCTGTTGCTCAATTTTTATTTTATCAAGTTCTGCTTTTTGTTGGAGCGATTCAACTTCTGCCTCCATAATTTTGATTTCAGTTTTTTTCTGGTCAAGTTCAAGATCCAGCTGGGCTTCTAGGTTTGCTTCATTCCGTTTTAGATTCTCCAAACTATCTTTGATTGCTGTGTGCTTTGCATAATTTTCGAGTGCTAATCGATAGTTTCCCATGGCTTTGTAAAGGTCGTGTTTTGCTAGATATCCGTACGACCTAATGTATGCATTTCCGGTTTGAAACCCTGTTTTGATGGATTGATTGATGTTTTGCTCCGCCTCGGAGTATTGCTTTTTCTGAATTTGGATCTCGCCAATTTTTCTTACACATAAAGCCTTTCCATCGAAGTTTGATAATGATTGGTGAACATCGGCGGCATTTTTGAAGTATTTTAGTGCAATATCCAAATTGTTTGCCTGACGTTCTACGTTTCCCATTTCGTTGTATATATCTGCAATTTCTCGGGAGTCATTTAATCTATTAGCAATTTTTAAAGCCTGAGCTAACGATGATCTTGCACCGTTAATCTGTTTAATTTGAAGCTGTGCTTGGGCTATGTTTTTAAGAATTTTTGCGGTGCCGCTTTCGTCGCCTCCTTGCTCTTTGAGGTTTAACGCTTCCTTGTAAATGGTTTGTGCTTTGCTAAATTCTTTTTGATCCTGATAAATATGTCCAAGGTTTTGCAGGATATAGGAAGCGTCATTTATGTTTAACTCTTTATCATTGATTATTCCGTGGGCTTGCTCTAGGTACTTTAGGGCACTTTTGTACATCCCAAGTCTACGATATGCTATTCCTATATTGGTTAGCGATTTTGCAATATCTTCATCGGTGCCGTAGGTTTGCCTAAGTTTTAATGCCATCAAATAGCGGCGCAATGCTTCGGCAACATTTCCTTTAAGGAGATTTAAATTACCCATCTCAGTTAAAGTAGATGATTCTGCAATTGGATCTACAATTTGCTCCTGTAATACAAGAGCTATGTTGAGATGCGATAATGCCTCTTCGAAGTTTGACTTTTGGGCGTAAGCCCTTGCTAGGTTCTCGTGTGTTGTAATTTGCGATCGCAAGAGTTTAAGATCAACTCTGATTTCTAGACTTTTAGTATAGAACTTAATAGCCTCATCGAATCTATTAAAGCGGTAATGCAAACTACCTGTGATATTCAAAAGGTCTGCTTTTTCGAATCTGTTATTGATAGCCTCGGCAAGGAACAATCCGCGTTCAAGGTTCAATAGTCCTTTTTCGTACTGTCCTAGTTCTCTGTAGGCAAGTCCAATATTTTTAATAATTTGAATTATGCCTAGCGTATCGGAAAGTTGTTCTTTAATTAGTAGCGATTTGTAGTAATTTTCTATAGCGTTGTTGTAATGCCCTGTTTGCCAATACGAGCTTCCGATACTTTGATAGCAATCTGCCTGAGACCCTTTGTCGTTGCTTTTTAATGCAAGTTCCAATGCCGACTTTTTTATTTTGATAGCGTCAATTTGCTTGCCTTCACTTTTCTTAAACTCTGCTTGAGTGAGTTTGATTTTTACTTGCGATAAGGTAAGTCGTTGCGATGATGCTATACGTAATGCCTGGGTTAATTTCTTTTGGCTTTGTTCAGCATCACCTGATTTAAAGTAAATTTTGCTCAACAAAACAAGCAACTCAACCTCTGCCAAACTGTTTTTGTTGTTTTTTGCGATGGTTAAGGCTGTATCTATGTGCTTATTGGCCTGTTGCCATAGGTTGTTGGCGAAGTAAAACTCAGCATATGAGGTTTGTGCTTCTAGTAGGCGGTTCGGATTATTGGATTGTTTTGCTAGTTTGTTTATCTCATATATAATTTGTCTCGATTCCTGAGGATTCTCATTGATAAGAATATTTAGTTGATTAAATAGACTATCCAAAGGATTGGATTGTGCATTTCCAATGTATACGGTTAATGTAAGTATAAGAATAAAAGTATATCTAATCATTGTTTATTATTGAGTGCACTAAATTACTAATAATGTTTAAATGATAGATTGCCTTTAAGATTGAATTTGCCTATAGGTTGGCAACGCATATGGGAATGTAATCCGGATGTAATACTCAATAAAGGTTAATGATTTACCTCGATTTGAATTAAGCAAATGGTATCGTGAAATAAAAATTACTTCCTTTTCCTTTTTTGCTATCAACCCAAATTTCACCATTGTTCTTTTCGACGAATTCTTTGCATAGGAGCAAGCCTAAGCCTGTGCCTGTCTCATTTGCAGTACCCTTTGTTGTGAAAGAGCTGTCGAGTAAGAATATTTTTTCAATGTCATCATCTTTTATTCCAATTCCTGAGTCGCTTACAGAGATTTCAACCATTTTTTCTTTTCGAGAAGCAGATATCTCTATCCAGCCTCCGTTTGAAGTGAATTTTATAGCATTGCTAACTAAATTGCGAATTACGGTTGAAATTGAATTCTTGTCAGCAAAGGCTGTGAGTTCACCATCAATTTTTATACTAATGGTAATTTTTTTCTTGTCGGAGTTGGGAGTAAGAATATCAACCTCCTGTTTAATGAGAGGCAGAAGGCTAAAACTTTCAGGAATATATGTTATTGCCCCAGTTTGGGTTCTAGTCCATTGTAGTAGGTTGTCGAGTAACTTATAAAGGTTTTGGGTAGAGTCGCTAATTACGCCAATATATTCACGGCGTTCCTCCTCGGACAGGAAGTTGTAGTTTCTGTCGAGCAGATCGCTAAATCCCATCAATGCATTAAAGGGGTTTTTAAGGTCGTGAGCAATAATTGAGAAGAGTTTATCCTTGGTGGCGTTAAGTTCTCGGAGGTTTTTCTCTGAGTCTTTCAGTTTGCTGTTGGCAAGTTCTAATTCCTTGTTTTTTTGAGCCTGAAGGATGTTTGAATTCTTAATAATGCGGAAACTAACGGCTGCCCCAATGATGATGATTAAGAATAAAACAGCAATAATAATTAGAATTTTCTGAAAGAATTGTTGCCTTTGGTATTCTAAATGTTTTATATCGTTGTCTCTTTTTAGAATTTGGATTTCTTTTTCTTTGGCTTCCGTCTCAAATCGGGTTTGCATCTCAATAATGTTCCGGGTTTGTTGTTGGTTGTAAAGAGAGTCGTTATAGGCCAGTTCAATTGCTTTGTATTCGTAAGCTTTTTTGTAGTTTGCTTTCTGGTAATTAATGTCTCCTAAAATTTTGTAGGTTTCCTGTACAACAGTATTGTCTGTTATGCTACTAATTTCTTTCACAACAATGTTTACATATTTTTCGCTTTGTGCAAGGTCTTTTTTCTTTAAATAAGCAATTGCAATGTTGTTGCAAGTATTTAGGTAGCTATCCCTTTTGTTGATTCTTTCGCTTATTTCTAATGATTTTAGGTACGATGCAATTCCATTGTCGAGTTGGTTGATTTTTGTGTAAATATATCCAAGGTTGTTGAGTGCAATGGAAACACCTAACATATCCCCATGTTTTTCGGAGAGTTCAAGAGATTTTGAATAATACTCAAGGGCTTTTTGATCGTCCCCTTTTTCGTCGAATATTATCCCCAGATTGTTGAATGCCGATGAAAGCCCCAACTCATCATTCTCTTTTGTCCAGATGTTGAGGGCCTTCATGTAGTATTCCTCTGCAAGGTCGAAGTTTTTAAGATCTTTATGGAGCGAACCTATAAAATTAAAACTGTTTGCAAGGCCTGAGTTAATGTTGTTACTTAAATATATGTTTACAGCTTTAATTGCGTACTCCAATGCTCTATTAAGGTCATGAAAATTTATGTAGATATTCGCTATTTCCTGATACATTGTCGCCTCATCCTCAGGACTATCCACTTCTCGGCATATTTCAGCAGCCTGCTTAAGTGATGTGATTGATTCGGAGAATCTATTAAGATTTTTAAGTGCGAGAGAAATGTTACTGAGCGAGTATGCAACCTTTATTTTATTGTTGGTTTGCTCTCTATGCGATTTTGATTTGTAGTAATAGTCTAAAGCCATCTCGAAATCGCCTTTGGATCCGTACGAATTACCCAAACTATTGTATGCATCGCCCAAACTCAAATCGGATTTATCTCTTTTTGCTTCGGATACTGCAAGTGACGAGAAATAAATGGCGGAATCAGGATTTGTATTCCAGTAAATCCTCGCTATTTTATCGAGAGCTGTAATCTTATCTATACCCGATGTCGAATTTGCTACCTGTCTTAGACTATCAATAGTAAACTTGTTCCTATCGGTTTGAGCCTGAACCGATAAGTAAGCGATTAAGAACAGGAAAAATAAGTATTTAAAAGGACTTCTCAAAATGTAATTGTCTGATATTTAGTTGCTAATGTTTGAATTGCGTTCTATAAATATAGGTTTATTCCAAATGTTTGTCAATAATATACTACGGTTCTTTTTGAACTATGTTACCAATTATCCTACCATTCTTAAGTTTTGTTTCAACTCTAGCACCAATTTCAATGCATTCAGAGTCTTTTAGCACTTTGCCATTGTAGTATGTTATTGAGTATCCTTTTTGAAGTATAGTGTATGGATTTAAATAATTAACCGTTTGTTCCCAGTAGTTATGTTTGTTTTTTTCAGAATTTACTTTCTGAGGAATTAAACTTTTGATCTTAACGCTGTTGTTGTTAATTCTTGAGTTAAGTTTATTTATTAGAGCATTAGCGGTTATAGCTATTCTTCTTTGCTTTGTAGATAATTGGTCGCTCTTCGCTTTTATGGTTTGATTGGTTATGAAGGGGATTTTGT
>WBUV01000523.1 GCA_008933525.1 Bacteroidales bacterium
GTACATATACAGTCCTATAATCAACACTTTTGAGAAAAATTTCGACAAAAGACTTCTTCTAAATCAAGTGGAGAATGTTTACGGTAATGTTGATGTTCCAGAAGAGATTTACGCTTTGGAGGCATTCAAGTACATTGTTGAAAATAACCCTGCATTGCTCGACACGCTTGCTAACAAACTTAGCAAGAGCCCTATTTCAATATCAACCAAATTAAACTCCATGGCTCAATACACCGATATGAGTCATATGGAATCAAACAATCAGAATCAATTCAAACTATCGAAAGAGCTAAAGCACAGAATTACTTATAGTTTCAATCACCTACTAAGTTTTGTTAAACGCATTCACAATTCAGGTACAACACTTAGAATTGGAACAAATACTGAAAATGGAGGTATGGCCTTTATTTCAGAGCAACTATTGCTTGCTGAGGCTGGTATTTCGGCATCGGATATCATCAAAATATCCACAATTAATGCAGCAAAGGTTCTGAAAATTGATAATCAGTTCGGGAGCATTGAAATTGGCAAAAAGGCCGACCTAATTATTTATGACCAGAATCCACTCGACGATTATAAGAACTTTGCTAGCACTAGAAGAGTGATTAAAAGCGGAAAGCTATTCAAAAGGAATCCTGCTAAAATTGATATTGAAGAGTAAGTTTCAACAGCATTCACAAATTGAGGTTATTGATAATTACTAATAACCTTTTTTATTGCCATTAATCGTGTAATATTGATTTTTGAAAATTAAACAACCCTAACATTTTTCCTAATAAAGGTTAAAACAAACTGTGAAATTCTTCCTTTTCTGCCATATTTTATTATATTGTTAGCGATAGATATTTTTTAAATTAAAAGTAAAAAAGATGGAGAATTTCCTTTACAAATCAAGAAGTTACAAGAGTATTGAACTTTGGAAAGATGTAACCGAAACTCAATGGAACAACCCTAATTGGCAATTGAAGAATTCGATTAGAACTGTTGATGAGCTAAAAAGGGTTATTAAACTTTCAGACTTTCAGGAATCAGAAATTAGAAGAGTAGTAGAAAAATTATCGGCCGAAGGGAAAGACCCCTTGCGAATCACCCCTTACTATGCATCGTTAATGTCAGAAGATCCTTTTCATCCAACAATGCTGCCAGGTGAAAAGTCTGAGAAACGAATTGATCCGATATTCTGGCAAAGCGTCCCTACACCGGCTAACTTACTATTTCCAAACACAGGAATAGAAGCAGCAATGTGTGAAGGTTCAAGAAGTTACGGCGCAGCATACCAACGATATCCTAATAGAGTGGCACTTTTTGTCGCACAAAATACAAGCTGTGCATCGTACTGCGTGCATTGCCAAAGGGCAAAATCGCTCGATGCTTCAACCGATGTTAATACCGAGGATATTGAAAAGGGACTATTTTACATCAACTTCAACAAAAATATAGATGAAGTACTCGTTACGGGTGGCGATGCCCTAAGAGTGAGCACAAAGCGCTTACAGTATATTCTCGAAGAACTAGGAAAAATTGAACACTTAAAGGTTATAAGAATAGCAACACGAGTTCCAGTGGTACTTCCAATGTCCATAACAGATGAACTACTTGAATTGATTAATAGTTCAATAAATCGATACAACAACGGCCCCGAAAAGTACGTGTACTTTATGACACACGTTAACCATCACCACGAAATTACACCCGAATTTGCCGCTGCTATTAAAAAGATTCGCGAGCATGGCTTTACCATTCGCAACCAAACGGTTCTGCTAAACCACGTTAACGATTACTACAAAACCCTCGCCGAAACTTTCCGACGGATACTTTGGGTTGGCGTACACCCCTACTACCTTTTACAATGCCATAAAGAGAAAGGTATAGTTCATTTTATCACTCCAATTCAGGTTGGAAAAATCTACATGAAACATCTGCAAGGTTGGCTTTCGGGTGTTGTTCGTCCTAACTATGCAGCAAACATTGAAGGTGGTGGAGGAAAGGTTCTGCT
>WBUV01000069.1 GCA_008933525.1 Bacteroidales bacterium
CACTATGCTCGGATCGCATGCAGGAAGCCAGGCCACTACAGGAGAGTACAATGTAATGATAGGATCGTTAGCGGGGTCAACAAATACAGCGGATGAAAACACTGGTTCTCGAAATGTATTCATTGGCCGTCAGGCAGGTTATTTCTGTGGCGCAGGTAACAATAACGTAGCCGTTGGTTATACCGCGGGAGAAAATGTTTCTACAAGTGGTAATGTTTTCATTGGCTATGGTGCTGGTGCTGGTACAACAGTTGCAAACAGGCTATATATTTCAAGCGCTTCTGGAAATCTAATTTACGGTGAGTTCGATAATAAACTGGTTGGTATTAATGTCACAACTCCTACCCAAACTCTCGATGTAAATGGAAATGCTCGGTTTAGGTCTATTGGATCTGGTGCTTATTCTGGTGTTGTAAATAGAATGGCTGACGGAACCCTTACAACGGCAACATCTGATATTCGTTTAAAAGAAAATGTTTCTGTACTTGAGAATTCCTTGAGTAAAGTTTTAAAACTAAGAGGAGTAAATTTTACTTGGAAAGCAAATCCTGAACTTGGTAATCGTATTGGTTTTATTGCTCAAGAGGTTGAAGCCGTTCTCCCTGAATTGGTGTTTACAAACGAGAACGATGGATATAAGGGTGTAAATTACGCCGAAATGACTGCTGTTTTAGTTGAGGCTGTTAAGGAGCAGCAGAAACAAATTGAAGCACTAAAAGCAGAGTTGGAGGCCTTAAAAAAAATAGTTAAAAAATAGTTGCTAGAACAAAAGGGTTTACCCGGTGTAAACCCTTTTGATTTTATATCTTTTGTATTGCTATGTTTGTAGCCTAATTGTAGTGATTGAATAACTCAATAACTCTTAACCTAATATTCTCTTTTAGCACTTGAGGTTCGATTATCTCAATATTTTTACCAAACGTTAAAAGCCAGTACTCAATCCATTCCAGCGAGTCGGTCAAAAAAATCATTGTGAAAGATTCTTCTTCGATGGTTTCATCAATAAACCCATAGTAATGCTTGTACTCCGAAAGCTGGTTGTAAAGAAATTTTGGGAATCGCAGCACTACACGAATGTTACTCGATTTGTCTGTAAATCGCCATATAAGTTCATTTACAGGCGGATGGACTGCTTGAAACGTTTCATTTTCAATTGTAAGGTTCTTAATACGGTCAACTCTAAAGTCGCGGTAGTCTTTTCTTAACCGACAATATGCAAGCAAATGCCATTTCCCTCCATAAAAACAAATACCAATAGGTTCAATTTTACGCTTTGTGCTCTCTTTTTTTGAGTTCGACAGGTAGTCTAGGGTAATTACATTATTCTTTCCTAGTGCTTTTTGTATTGGCGACATGAAGCAGTTTGGGAATATCTCTTTTTCGGTTCTAGGGTAAATTACGAGTATTTGCTTCTCTAGCTTTTCCAAGTTTTCCTTATCTCCATATCGCATTACGGCCTTAACTTTCTCGAGTGCCGAATTGTAGTTCTTTTCAAGTGAAAAATCAGTTAACTTTTCAGTCATTTTCCCTGCTGTAATCATTGCTGCGGCCTCCTCGTGGGTGAACATTATAGGAGGTAAATGGTAGCCTGTTTCAATGGAGTAGCCTCTTCCGGCTTCTCCCGCAATTGGAATCCCCGATTCCATTAATGCACTTACATCGCGGTATACTGTTCTTAAACTTATCTCAAACCTATCGGCAATTTGCTGTGCGGTCACAATTCTTTTCGATTGCAAATAAGTTATTATGGCCGCGAGTCGATCAATTCTATTCATTTGTCATGGTGAATTAGCTAACGAAGTTAAAAATAACAATGGTAAAATAAACTTGCTTGGCGTCTATTTTTAGGTCAAATAATACTTTGTAAACTACCTCGTTCCGGAAAAAGATTATTCCTAAATAGCATGTTTTCAGGTAAATATTTTGTTTTATTGAATTTATGATTTATTTTTGCAGCAGTTTTTGCAACGATTGGTGCAGGGGACAGTGTCCCCTGTTTTGTTAAACATAAGTGAAAATGATTAAAAAAGAGCTGATTGAGTCTATTGTTTTGCCCAAACTCCAGGAGGAAGACCTTTTTTGGGTCGACATAAACATTTCTGCTACCAACAATATCTCAATTATTATTGATGGCGATAAAGGTGCTGGAATCGACTCTTGCATTGCAATTAGCCGCTTGGTAGAATCCAACTTAAACCGCGACGAGGAAGATTTTGAGCTTGAGGTTGCATCGGCAGGTGTTGGCCAACCCTTGAAAATAACACGCCAATTCGTAAAGAATATTGGCCGCGAGGTTGAGGTTGTTCGTAAAAATGGCGAAAAACTTAAGGGCACTCTAACCGCTGCAAGTCCCGATAGTTTCTCTGTTAAGTTTTCGAAAAAAGTTCCCATTGAAGGGCGCAAAGCAAAACAAACTATTGAGGAGGAGGTTATCCTTGCCTATGGCGATGCAAAAACTGTAAAAGTGGTAGTTTCATTCAAGTAAATTATAAGTTACAAAAAAACATAACGATGGAGAATTTAAATCTAATCGACACTTTCTCAGAGTTCAAAGAACTAAAGAGTATCGACAGACCAACTATGATGAGCGTTTTGGAAGATGTTTTCCGTAACATGCTTATTAAGCTCTACGGTTCCGACGATAACTTTGATATCATTATCAACATCGATAAAGGCGACTTTGAGATTTGGCGAAATCGAGAGGTTGTTGAGGATAGCGATTTCGAAGATCCTAACCGCCAAATTTCTATTACCGAAGCTCGTAAAATTGACGAGGACTATGAGGTTGGCGAAGAGGTTACTGCAGAGGTGAAACTCTCCGAATTTGGCCGCAGAGCAATTCTTGCACTACGTCAAAATCTTACTTCCAGAATCATGGAGTTGGAGAAAAATAACCTCTACAACAAGTATAAAGACAGAATTGGTGATATCATCACTGCAGAAGTTTACCAAGTCTGGAAAAAGGAGATTTTGGTTCTCGACGATGAGGGTAACGAACTTGTACTTCCTAAAACAGAGCAAATCCCATCGGATTTCTACCGTAAAGGCGATAGCATTAGGGCGGTTGTGTTTAGAGTAGATATGAAGAATAACTCTCCTCAAATCATACTTTCGCGTATTGCCAATGCATTTCTTGAGCGGTTATTCGAACTTGAAGTTCCTGAAATATTCGATGGTCTAATCACGATTAAAAAGATTGTACGTATTCCTGGTGAAAGAGCTAAAGTCGCAGTGGAATCGTATGATGAGCGTGTCGACCCAGTTGGTGCTTGTGTTGGTATGAAGGGTAGCCGTATTCACGGAATTGTTCGTGAGTTACGCAACGAGAATATCGATGTAATTAATTTTACAAATAACACCCAGCTTTACATTCAGCGTGCCTTAAGCCCAGCAAAAATTTCTTCAATTAAGATTGATGAGGCTGGTAAGCGTGCCGAAGTATATCTTAAGCCAAACGAAGTTTCATTGGCCATTGGTAAAGGTGGTTACAATATCAAACTTGCCAGCCAGCTTACAGGTTACGAAATTGATGTTTATCGTGAAACTGAAGCCGAGGATGAGGAAGATGTTAATCTCGACGAGTTTGTTGACGAAATTGATAGCTGGATTATCGATACTTTGAAAGGTATTGGATGCGATACAGCTAAGAGTGTAATTGAGATTCCTTTCAAAGAGTTGGTTAAACGTACCGATTTGGAAGAGGAAACTGTTAAAGAAATTATCAAAATATTAAGGTCTGAGTTTGAATAGTTTTGGTATTCGTATAGTTTTGCATAATATTTTATAACAATCAACGGGGAAAAGCCTGTATGACAAATGACAAATTAATAAGGCTTAGCAAGTTAGCCAGAGAGTTTAATGTTGGAGTATCAACCTTGGTGGAATTTCTTCACAAGAAAGGTCACAATGTACCCAACGACCCCAACGCAAAGGTAGATCAGGATTTATTGGGCATACTCTCCAAAGAGTTTGGTGCTGAGGTTAACCTTAAGAAGGAGTCCCAGAAAGTAAGCCTGAAAGGCTTAAGGGACAAAAAGGAATCCATCTCAATTGATGATGTTGAGAAGGATGTTGAGGATGATTCCGATTTCGATTCATCAGACGATGAGGTTATTATCAAAACCACAACCATTGAGCATTCAAAATCCCTAGAAAAAGAGGATAGCGAAAGACCAAAAATAGATTTGAAGCTTAAAGGTAAGATTGACTTGGACGCTCTAGCGCCAAAGAAATCGCAACCTGCACCTCTTCCTGTTGAGAAGAAGGAAGATGTTAAGCCTGTTGAGAAACCAAAGCCTCAACCACAGGCCGAGGAGAAACCAAAGCACAAGGAGCATAAGCCTGCAGCTCCAGTGGAGCACATCGAAACCTCTAAGGTTCAGGTGGAGCAACCCAAAGTTTTAGGTAAAATTGATCTTAAAACAGTTCAAAAACCTAATAAACCAGAGGTTAAGCATCACGAGAAACCAAAGCAGCATGAACCTCGACACGAGAAAAAAGTTGAGCAAAAACAACCTGTTGCACAGCAAAAGGTAGAGGAGGCAAAAGTTGAGTCTCAACCTGCTCCAGTGGTAGAGCAATTATATCGCTCAGAGGTAGAGAAACTTACTGGTCCCACCATTATGGGTAAAATTGACCTAAGTGCTTTTGAACCCAAGAAGAAACCCCAACCAGTGGCATCGTCGAACGAGCCAAATGGAGGAGGAAGCGATAGAAATAAGAAGAAAAAACGTAAAAGAATTAAAAAGGAGAATGCCAAGGTTCAATTACCTGAAGCAGGTCAGCAAAATCAGCGCGATCCAAAGCAAGCTCCACCTCAGTTGAAAAAGGCTGATCCTGCCGCTAAACAAAAGGCTGTAGCCAATAAGAAGAAAAAACCAATTAAGCAGGAGGTCGACGAGGAGGCAGTTCAACGTCAAATCAAGGAGACACTTGCTCGATTAACATCAAAAGGAAAAACTAAAGGCTCTAAATATCGTAAAGAAAAACGCGATTTACTTAGCGCTCGTCAGCAAGAGGAGAACGAACGCCTTGAGCAGGAAAGGACAATCCTTAAGGTTACCGAGTTTGTTTCCGTAAACGAGCTATCCACAATGATGGATGTTCCAGTAACCGATGTTATTGAGGTTTGTATGAACTTGGGTCTAATGGTTTCCATAAACCAAAGGCTCGATGCAGAAACCATGGCTCTTGTTGCCGATGAGTTTGGCTTTAAAGTAGAGTTTGTTAGTGTTGATCTTCAGGAATCCATTACAAGTGATGTTGACGATACTCCCGATAAATTAAGACCTCGTTCACCTATTGTTACTGTAATGGGTCACGTTGACCATGGTAAAACTTCGTTGTTGGACTATGTTCGTCATGCAAACGTTATTGCTGGTGAGGCTGGTGGAATTACTCAGCACATTGGAGCATATGGAGTTGTTTTGGAAGATGGACGTAAAATTACATTCCTAGATACTCCTGGTCACGAAGCGTTTACCGCTATGCGTGCTCGTGGTGCTAAACTAACCGACGTTGCAATTATTGTAGTTGCTGCCGACGATGCAGTTATGCCCCAAACCATTGAAGCTATAAATCACGCTAGTGCTGCTGGTGTTCCAATTGTTTTCGCAATTAACAAGTGCGATAAACCAACTGCTGATCCTGAAAAGATCAAAGGTGAACTTGCAAATCTGAACTACCTAGTTGAAGATTGGGGTGGAAAATACCAGTGCCAAGAGATATCAGCAAAACAAGGAACAAACATCGATAAACTGCTGGAGAAAGTACTTCTCGAGGCAGAACTTTTAGATTTAAAAGCAAACCCCGACAAGCGCGCTCAGGGTACAGTTGTTGAGTCGGCTCTCGATAAGGGTAGAGGTTATGTTGCTACCGTTTTGGTTGAATCGGGAACACTTCATCATGGCGATATTATGCTAGCCGGTATTTACTACGGCCACGTAAAAGCGATGTTCAACGAGCGTGGCACTCGCATTCAGGAGGCTGGTCCTTCGTCACCAGTACAGGTTATTGGTTTGAATGGCGCTCCTCAAGCAGGTGATTACTTCAACGTAATGGACACCGATAAGGAAGCCAAGGAAATTGCTAATCGCCGTGAGCAGCTTCAGCGTATGCAGGGCTTGAAGACCAAAAAGCATATCACTCTCGATGAAATTGGACGTCGTATTGCAATTGGTAACTTCCAGGAGTTAAACATTGTGGTTAAAGGTGACGTGGATGGTTCTATTGAGGCGCTATCCGACTCATTAATAAAGCTATCGACACCTCAAATTCAGGTTAACGTAATTCATAAAGCTGTTGGACAAATTTCCGAATCGGATATTCTGCTTGCAGCAGCATCGAACGCTATTGTTATTGGCTTCCAGGTTCGTCCTTCGGTAAGTGCCAGAAAGCTTGCCGAAAAGGAAGAGATCGATATTCGTCTTTACTCAATTATTTACGATGCAATTAACGAGATTAGAGACGCAATGGAAGGTATGCTTTCGCCAGAAATTAAGGAAGAAATCACTGGAACGGCAGAGGTACTCGATGTGTTCAAGATTACTAAGGTTGGAACTGTTGCCGGATGTATTGTTCGCGAAGGGAAAATCAACAGGAACAATAAGGTGCGCTTAATTCGCGATGGTATTGTTGTTTACACCGGCGATTTAGGTTCTCTAAAACGTTTCAAGGACGATATTAAGGAGGTTAACAACGGTTTCGAGTGCGGATTAAACATCAACAACTTTAACGATATTAAGGTAGGCGATATTGTGGAAGGATTCGTTCAGGTTGAGGTAAAACGAAAATTGTAAAAATTCAATAAAAATTTAAAGTACTCAAATTCTAGAGTCCTTTTTGTGTCATAAACTGCAAATTACTGCATTCATAAAGAAAGGGAGTTATATACTCCCTTTCTTATGATAATTAGTTCCCGTAAAGTCGCTCAGTTTCACGCTGCTGCTCTTCAGTTCTTCTTATCGAAAGGATCTCGCCGTTGAGTATTTCCTTGAAGTTGGTGGTTATGCCAAATCCATCCATTAACTTGACCTCAACCTTTCGAATGGGTTTAAAAACTAGAATATTCTTAATATTTTCCTCTAGGCTGTAAAGTTCATCAGAGGTAATTATTGTCGCTGTGTCTAGAACAAAAATTATTCTGAGAAGTTTGCCATCTTGATTGAGATCAAAACCAACGTAAAATCCTTCATTTCTATCTGCTAGGGATTTTAGTTTTTCGGTATTAATAGATTTCTTGATTACTTCAAGAAAAGAATTGTGTAAATCCGTTTTATAGCCAAGAAAACTAGGATCAACATTAGAATAGCCCGGGTATTCTTTCAGTATTTCTGTTTTGTTGTACTTTTGATTAACATAGATGGCTTCATTTCTTGTTTTATGCTTGGAACAATTATAGCTGCTTTTACTTCCAGTAACTTTGTAGTCTACCCAGTTCCAATCTTGAGCATTGGAGTAATAGTTGATTAATATTGAGAATATTAATAGCAGCATTTTAGTATTGAATTGTTTCATAAACGTTAGTTTTTGCATTTAGAAAAAATATTATTTATAGTATTAGGGAAAGTATTTGTACCACTTGGTAAGTCTTTATACTTGGGTACTGTTTCAATAAATGCATTTCTCCAGAATGTACACATGCTAGAATTTCCATTCAATCCTGTGGTGAAACCATTTTCCAAAATTGATTTTACCCAGTTATAGTAATCTAATTTTAGTTTGTCATTATCAATATCATTTGTCCATGTCAAATTATTCATATCTTTTTTTTGGCTGATCAAATACAAATCTACCAAAAGCCATGCCTCAAATTCATGAGTACGGGTGTGCAAATAACCCTTTCCATATAAGCCTGCTTGGTAAGCGTGCAAAAGTTCGTGAAGTAGTACATTGTTTGTAATTGAACCTTCATCACGGAATTCAAGTTTACCAGTCATAGTGTTGTAACGAGCAATTTCAGTAATACTTCCGTTAATGGTAATGTAAAGACCATTATTCCAAGTAGAACCCATCACAGTCTGACTAATGCAGGGACCTTGTTCAAGTTTATTTTTAGCGTTGTTTAAAATATTTTTAGCATCACTACTAAGTGATGTTGTATTAGGGCTAGTTGCACCTGTTGTTCCACCAGTGTTTCCTCCACCACTATCACCACCAGTATCTCCAGAACCGCTAAGATCACCCAAACCAAAATCAAGAGTAGGTTCATAAACTATTTTTTCAGTACATGAAACACCATTAAAATTCCAATTTATCCTATCTATAGATGAAAAGATATACCAACATTTTGTTTCTGTATAATCTTTTGTGTAATTCTGAATTGGAATTGCTTTCCTTGTGGTGTATTCTTTATTTGGGAATAAGTAACATTGGTAGAAAAGTGCTAAATCGGAAATTATTGTATCGGGATTGCTTGCTTCAAAAATTTTCAAGCGCAAAGTAGAGTCCTGTTCCAAAAACACAAAAACTGCACTAACAGAATCAGCTTTTGGAACACATATGGGAACAACTAGGTACGAGTCTGACTTTGTAGTTCTTGACTGCTTTGCAAACCATTTTGGTTGTCCGTACTTGCTAGTTAGGTCGTAAATTATTCCAGTTGAATCGTTCACGGCCAATAGTCTTTCCACAACTTTGTCGCGGAGTTCATCCTCTTTTTTGTTGTAATCTTTAAAGAATAAATCCATAGCTGCCTGCTGCGAGAGCATTTCAATGTTCGGTTTTTGTGCCTCATCACGCTCGCAGCTATAAAATAGCATGGATAAGGCAACCCCAATTACAGCTAAATGCCTGATTCTGGGGGGGGTAAATTTAAAAATCATAGATTATTAGGGTTTAATAGTTTGTTTCGCTAATATATAAATTTGGATAAAAAACACAAAGTAGTGAAGTGTTTAATCTTAGAGTGCCTATTAGGCTTTAATTCTAAGGCAGGAAATATTGGATCACATATATAATTAATTAGCCATGAGTTTTCTGTTTTTTTTCTTACGTTTGTATATCAATCAAAACAGAATGACATTACCCCCAGGCAAATATACACCGGAAGAGGTAGCGTGGTTTAGGCATATTTTTGATACCTACTACGAGAGTATTCGGAGTTTTGCCTACTTTAAAACGGGTAATCTAGATTTTGCCGACGATATTGTTCAGGAAACCTTCCTTAAAATCTGGAGTATGCGAGGTTCAATTCGCGAGGAAACAGTTAAAGCCTTGCTTTATACCATAGCGGGCAATATCATTAAAAATCACTATAAACATTTAAAGGTAGAGTACAGTTTTCAGAAGGAGAACTCTATGGAAAGTCCAAGCGAATCGGCCGATGCGGAGGTTCGTATGAGTGAGCTAAATGCTCAGCTGCAGCAAGCATTAGCCGAAATTCCTCCGGGTTCGCGTGAGGTTTTTCTGATGAATAGAATTGAAGGCTTATCCTACGCCGAAATAGCCGAAAGGCTAAATTTAAGTGTAAAGGCAATAGAGAAAAGGATGTCCGAAGCATTAAGGGTGCTTCGCGAAAGATTTAAGTATAAGATATGACAAGCGATAATCAAAATAGCGACGATTTGAACAACAAAGAGTTGGAGCAATTTCTTTCGGAAATGAAAGGGGTTAAGGTTCCTCCATCTTCGCGAAGTAAGGAAGATGCTTGGCGCTTACTTATGCAGTCGGTGGTTGAGGAGGAAAGTAAGGTTGTGAGTATGTCAAACTCAAGGGTTTGGTACGCTATTGCAGCCTCGGTGGTTATTTTTATTGTTGCAGGATGGAGTTACGCTTGGTTTTCGACTACAGAGAAGTATGCGCCTAAAGGTTATGTTTCCGATGTTGTGTTGCCCGACGGAACTCAAATAAAGTTAAATGCCGATTCCAAAATTTCTTATCCAAAATTTTTCAACCTTGTTGGCCGAAAGTTTACACTGGAAGGAGAAGCTTTCTTTAGGGTGATGCCCGGAGAAAAGTTTACCGTGAAGGACTCTCAAAACAGAACTGTTGAGGTTTTGGGTACAGAATTCAATGTAAACACACGTGGAACTGTTTTTAAGGTTGCTTGCTACCAAGGGTCTGTAAAAGTTCATACTCCAGAAACTGATAATGTTAAGTTAACTTCGGGCTTAAAATTCGAAAGTGTCGATGGCGTTTCAGCAGTTAATTCGTTTCAGTCCGACTCAATAAGTTCTCCTTCATGGATAAATGGTGAATTCTACTTTGAAGGGGCAAAGCTATCGGAAGTTATTGCAGAATTAGAAGTTCAGTTTAATGTGACAATTGTAGTAGAAGGCTTTAATCCCGAAGAGCGAATATATTCAGGGTTTTTCCGCAATAACAATTTAGAAAATGCCATTGAATTGGTTACCTTGCCAATGGGGTTAAATTACGAAATAACCCCCGACTCCAGTAAGGTGATTATAAGTAAGTAGGGTAAATTCAGTGAAAGTTGTATTACTTTTAAGCAACTAAGTAAGCGTAGAAATGTCTTGTACAAAGGTCAAATCATTTAGATTCCCAAATCTTTGGGTTTTGTTGATGCTATTTATGGTATTCAATAGTAATAGTCTTTTCTCTCAAGTTCGAATATCAGAAAAATTCGTTAATACTCCTTTGATTGAATCGCTCGATTTGCTTAGTAAAAAGTATGGAGTTAAGTTGGCTTACGATAATGCAGCAGTGTCGGAAGTTGTTGTTAGTGTTAATCTTAAGCGAGAAACCATAGATGGTGCTTTAAAAAAGTTGCTATCAGGGGCGGGGCTAGATGTAGTGAAAATTAATGATGTCTATGTTCTAAAAAAACAGCCACCTAAGCCTGTTGCAGACGAAAAAGTTAATAATGTTGTTGGAATTGTTCGTGATAGAATTTCTGGAGAATCGTTACCCTATGCATCGGTGAGGGTTTTGGGCGCTCAAACTGGAACCTCGACCAATACCGATGGTTTTTTCTCCATTCAGCAAGGAGTTGACGACTCCATTAGTATAAGGG
>WBUV01000524.1 GCA_008933525.1 Bacteroidales bacterium
CGATAAAGCTGCGCGCTTCATTCGCTACTGCGATGCATTCAATATTCCTTTATGTACATTGGTTGACCTTCCAGGTTACCTTCCAGGTATTGACCAAGAGCATGCAGGTGTTATTCGTCACGGAGCAAAATTACTTTACGCTTATAGCGAAGCATCTGTACCCAAAATGACAGTGATTTTACGTAAGGCATACGGTGGAGGCTACATCGCAATGAGTTCGCGTCACTTACGTGCCGATTTCGTGTTTGCTTGGCCAGGTGCCGAAATTGCTGTTATGGGACCTGAAGGTGCTGCAAATATTATTTTCCGCAAGGAGATAACCGAAGCAGCAAACCCTGACGAGATGAGAAAACTGAAAGTGGAGGAGTATAAGGAGAAGTTTGCTAACCCTTATGTGGCTGCTGCTAAAGGTTATATTGATACAGTGATTGAGCCTGAAGAAACTCGTAAGTTATTACTTCATGCTTTAGAGGTTTCGAGCAATAAGGTTGCCGATCGTCCATTCAAGAAGCATGGAATTCCTCCATTTTAATGGTAGGAGTATCATGATGAATTGTTTAAACTTGAATTAAAAACGAATCCTTAAACTAAATTGCGTTATGTCAATAGATAAACTCGATAATAAAAAGTTAGTGGCTTTTATCCCTGGAACAATTGTTGATGTTAAGGTAAAGGTTGGCCAACAGGTTAAACAGGGCGATATACTTGTGATTCTCGATGCAATGAAAATGCATAACAGAATTCTTGCCCCAATTAATTCTACTGTAAAAGAGGTTTCTGTTAAGCCTGGCGATAGAGTATGTAAAGGCTTTATAATGGTGGTTCTTGAGTAGTAAAATTTTTCGATAATATTAAAAAGGGGACATTGGTCCCCTTTTTTTGTATGCCTTGCAAAGACTAATCGTTTAAAACTGCTTAATGATTTGAACGATACACAATTTAACTTTCTAGTCTCACTTCTTATAGCTACTTTTGCACGCTCAAAAACTAATGCAAAATCGAAACAAATTCCTTTCATCGTATTGATAACCAATTTGTTTTCAACTCTGTTCAGTATAAAAATTATAACTCTAAATAATGATTACAGTTTCTGACCTTGCCATTCAGTTCGGCAAAAACGTGCTATTTCAAGATGTAAACCTGAAGTTTACCCCCGGCAACTGCTACGGCATAATTGGGGCTAACGGTGCAGGTAAATCCACTTTGCTCAAAATGATTTGTGGCGATATGGATGCTACACGTGGCTCTGTGTCCTTTGGTTCCGGCGAAAGGCTTTCGGTTCTTCGCCAAAACCACTTTCAGTTCGACGAGTACGATGTGCTTACCACCGTACTTATGGGTCATACTCAACTCTGGGATATTATGACCGAGAAGAATGCCATTTACGCAAAACCCGATTTTACCGATGCAGATGGTATTCGGGCATCGGAGTTGGAGGCGCGATTTGCAGAGATGGATGGCTGGAACGCCGAGAGCGATGCTGCTAGCCTTTTAAGCGGATTGGGCGTTACCGAGGATTTGCATGGCAAGTTAATGAAGGATCTTAGCGGAAAGCAAAAGGTAAAGGTTTTACTTGCTCAAGCACTTTTTGGACGACCCGATAACCTGTTGCTTGATGAGCCTACCAACGACCTCGACCTCGAAACTGTTAACTGGCTTGAGGGATACCTCTCTAACTTCGATAATACTGTGCTTGTGGTTTCGCACGACCGCCACTTCCTCGATTCAATATGTACCCACATCGTGGATATCGACTTTGGTAAAGTTCAAATTTTCTCAGGGAACTACAGTTTCTGGTACGAGAGCAGTCAACTTGCTGCACGTCAGCTGCAAAACCAAAACCGGAAGGCTGAGGAGAAGCGCAAGGAACTACTTGATTTTATTGCCCGTTTCAGCGCAAACGTATCGAAAAGCAAGCAAACCACCAGCCGCAAAAAGATGATTGAGAAACTTAATATTGAGGAGATCAAACCTTCCAATAGG
>WBUV01000070.1 GCA_008933525.1 Bacteroidales bacterium
ACATATAAACAGAGGGTTTAAATTTTTGTTCATCTTTTTTATAATTTTTTTATACATTTATATAATTATTTTTTATTTTAAGTAAACACCTTATATTATGTGCTTGATTTAAACGTAAGATTTATTTGAGCATATCAATAAAAACGAAGTAACCAGAAAGAACTGCTTGAAGAGCCGTTTACACATCAACCAAATTATATAATTGGCTAATAGTAAATTTTTGTCTGATTTTTTTTACTTTTACAAAACGCAAAAAGTATAGTAATGGAAGAGTTAATCCGACTTAGGCACGAGTTACACCGTAATCCTGAACTATCGGGGCAAGAACGGGCAACTGCGAAACGTTTACGGTTTTTCCTTAGCCGTTACCGCCCCGATGAGCTATACTCCAACATTGCAGGAGAGGGCATGGCCGCAGTTTTTAATGGAAATGAAGATGGACCAACCATTCTTTTCCGGTGCGATATGGATGCTTTGCCCATAGAGGAAAAGAATGATGTGAAATACAAGTCGAACGTTCCGGGTGTATCGCATGTTTGCGGACACGATGGACACATGGCCATAGTTTCGGGATTAGCTGTTAAACTTAGCGAACAACCAATAGAACGTGGGAAGATCATACTACTATATCAACCATCGGAGGAAAACGGTGAGGGTGCAAAAAACTCCATAGAACGATTAAGAGAGCTTGATTTGATCCCCAACTACGCAATTGCCCTCCACAATTTGCCAAAGCATCCGTTCGGCAGTGTGATTATGGGAAAGTACACATTCTCTGCTGCTTCCAAGGGTTTAATCATCAATTTAACCGGTCGAAATTCGCATGCTGCATATCCTGAACGTGGATTAAATCCTTCTGTTGCTGTTGCTGAGATTATTCAACTCCTGAACGGACTTAAGGATAATGTCAACTTCAAGGATTTTGTCCTTATCACACTTATACATGTTACGGTTGGCGAAGTTGCATTTGGCACATCGCCTGGCTCAGCAACTATAATGGCTACATTAAGGGCGTTTAACGACGACGATATGGCCTTATTGTCTTCAAATGCAGTTAATGCATCAACACAAATAGCAAACAACCATGGGTTGGAGATTACCACATCGTTTACCGACGATTATCCGGCATCGGTTTGCAATCCTGAACTAACACATTTAATGGAAAGTGTTTGTGGCGAAACTAACCGATCGGTGGTTTATCTGGATACTCCGAACCGCTGGAGTGAAGATTTTGCTCACTTCACAGCATGTTGCCCATCGTTAATATTTGGGTTGGGATCAGGAGAAAACCAGCCCGACATCCACTCGCCCGATTACGATTTCCCCGATAGTATTATTATGGATGGTGTTGAACTGATGGAAACAATCGCAAGAAAACTTACCAAGAAGAGTTAAAACACATCATTTTGGTTAGGCCATAATACATATGCTGTCTTTTGTAAAACAAAGACCGAATGGTTTTTTGCAAAAAAGTATCTGATTCTAGGGCAAAAAAGCAACCCATTTTTTAAAACTAAGAACCATGAAAATTGTAAAAACGTCAATTGATAAAATCAAAGAATATAGAGCAGACTATTTAAACTCTTTGCCAGAATTTCAAGAACTGTTCCTAGAACTATTGTTGAATGATTCAGACTGTTACCTTATTTATTTATACGACGAAAAGATAGGCTATGTAATTGTAAACGAGGATAATACATTGATTGAGTTCTATGTAGCGAAAAGGTATATTCCAAGCAGCAATAAAATTCTAGGACAAGTAATTGAGGACTTGTCGATTTCAGAGATATACTGTAAATCGTTCGACTCCTTGTTGCTGAGCAATTGCCTTTTAAATTCATTTACATATTCAGTAGTTGGTGTATTGTATCGCGATTATGTTGAACCGCTTGTTATTCCTGATTCAGAAATCGAGATGATTAAGGCGAACCTATCCTCGATTGAACTATTAATAAATCAGGATGCCTCAATTAAAGAACTTTTCGAAACTGAAGACCAATTAATGAGTTTTATTAAGTACGAAAATGTTTTCGAATTTTATAAGAACGGAGAATTTGTAGGATGCGGAATGACAATAAGGACTAACTCGGATTGGGATTATTGCGATTTGGGTGTTTGGGTTAATCCATTAAAAAGAGGAAAATCGATAGGTTCTCAAATTATACTAAAACTGAGAGAGTTTGCAATTAAAAACAAAATGAAACCTAGCTGTGGGTGTGCAATTGAAAATTTTGCATCGCAGAGGATTATTGAAAAAAGCGGATTTGTAAGTAGATACACAATGATTAGCTTTAAAACAAATTAAATCACTAGCGCACATTTCAGGAGTTAAATTGCTAGTTTAAATTAAGTGATTTTACCCTCCTGACTAGTTTCTATTGGCGATAGAGGCACTTGCAGTTAAATCCGAAGCAATTAAAACCATCGGCCAAAGAGCTCCACAATCCAATTCACACAGAAAGCCATTGCGACTACAGCCAAACCTTGCGTATCACTCAAAATCATTATATGTTTCTTAACATATTTCGATAATCATCCCTGCATCTATTTGTATATCTGTTTTTTAAGTCACATGCAAACTGTTGCGAAAATTTTGAGTTTGTAAATTTTTTTCTATAGACTTTGCTCTGATTTTTAAAAATCTAAATTTGTGAACGTCAAAATAAAAAATTAACCTAAATACTAACTATAAATAACTTAAGGAGGTTTTATGAGTGCACGTAATGTAGTAATTATTGGAGCTGCTGGACGCGATTTCCACAACTTCAACACCTTTTTCCGCGACAAAAAGGAGTACAATGTGGTAGCTTTCACTGCTGCTCAAATTCCAGATATCGACGGTAGAAAATACCCAGCCGAACTTGCTGGAAAACTATACCCAAAAGGTATTCCAATTGTTGCAGAAGAGGATTTAGTAAAACTTATTAAAGAGAAAAACGTTCAGGATTGCGTTTTCTCGTACAGCGATGTTCAGTATCAACATGTAATGCGTTTGAGTTCGATTGTAAACGCTGCCGGTGCTAACTTTATGCTACTTGGCCCTAACGAGACAATGATTAAGAGCAAAAAACCAGTTATTGCAGTTGTTGCTACTCGTACAGGTTGCGGAAAGTCTCAAACATCACGTAAGGTTGTTGAGTACTTAATGGGTCTAGGTTTAAAGGTTGTGGCAGTTCGTCACCCAATGCCTTATGGCGACCTAGTTGCTCAAAAGGTTCAACGCTTTGCTAAGGTTGACGATTTGAAGAAGCACAAATGTACAGTTGAGGAAATGGAAGAGTACGAACCACACGTAGTACGTGGCAACGTTATTTACGCTGGTGTTGACTATGAGGCTATCCTTCGCGATGCTGAGAAAGACCCAGATGGTTGCGATGTTATTCTTTGGGATGGTGGTAACAACGACTTTGCATTCTTCAAGCCAGATTTGACAATTACAGTTGCTGACCCTCACCGTGCTGGTAACGAGGTTAGCTACTACCCTGGCGAGGTAAATATGCGCTTAGCTGATGTTATCGTTATAAACAAAATGGACTCTGCTTCTCCTGAAGGAATTCAAATTGTACGCGAAAACATCCGCAAAACAAATCCAAAAGCTATTGTTGTTGATGGTGCATCACCAATTAAAGTTGACAACCCAGAACTTATCAACGGAAAACGTTGCTTAATAGTTGAGGATGGTCCTACCCTAACTCACGGTGAAATGAAGATTGGTGCAGGTACTATTGCTGCTCGTAAATTTGGTGCATCGGAGGAAGTTGAAGTTCGCCCATACCTAGTTGGTAAACTAAAAGAAACTTTCGAGATTTATCCAAACATTGGCCGCATTCTTCCAGCAATGGGTTATGGCGCACAGCAGTTAAAAGACCTTGAGGCAACTATCAATAAAACTGATTGCGATACAGTTATTATTGGAACTCCAATAGATCTTAACCGTATTATCAAAATTAAGAAACCTACAACTCGCGTTTACTACGATTTGGCTGAGATTGGATTACCTGATCTTAAAGGTGTTCTTGAAAAATTTGTTAAGGATCACAAACTTGCTAAAAAAGGCAAGAAATAATAAAAAAGCGACCCTCGGGTCGCTTTTCTTTTTTAAGACTATTTCTTTATCATCTTTTTGGCAACCTCCTTGAGGCTCTCTGTTATGGATGGTAGCATTGTGGACGATTTGGCAAGATGATCGTTGGCCATTTTAATGCCATCGGCAGCTTTGGGCGCTTTCTTCATCTCCAAGCCTTTAAAATCGTCTTTAGGCTTAAGGTTCTTTAGCTGCTCCTGAAGCTTTGCAATTCGATCTTTCATTCCGGGGATATCCTGTAAAGCAAAACCAATGTTTGCTGTGGCAAAATCGCCTTCCATAGGAATAGTCCCAGCATTAATTCCCTTAATAGTTTCATCTACCTGAAGCAATGTTGCATAAACCAACGCCGATTCCTTAAACGTTTTATCGTAGGAATCCTTCTCAATTACCTTGTAAATAACAGATTCGCCAACAAAATCTTGTCCTGCAGCACCCTGATACATCGATAGAGATGCACTTACATCGGAAAGTTTGATCGCTTTCTCGTCCTTGCCCAATTTCTGAAAACTCATCAGAACAAATGAGCTGGCAAAAAACAGTGCTATTAAAATAGTCGACTTTTTCATGTTTTTAGATTTTTTAAGTGATACATTGGTTATTATAATAATTCTATTAAAATGCTATTGAAAAGCTTTTCGGACACGCCCCTAAAACTAAGACCCATATAAAGTTATGATATTTAAATGATAATCGTAACAATAAATCAGATTAATTCCTGCTGAATACATTCGGGAAGTAATAGCCTATAATTTACCTGGTAGTAAAAATCATTAAACCTGACAGAAGATTGGTTCCGTCAGGTTTAACAACTATAAACTTATATATTAATTATCACTATTGTCCGGTAAAATTTTAGTTCTTTACAATTTAAAAATTACGCTACTCTGTAGCTTAATTAGTCGAATTTAAATAACTTATCTACAAATATTTCGCCGCTAAGCGGCTAATTATTAGCAGCAGAGCTGCGGCATATTTATAGCGAATGCGAACAAACTCAAAAGCAAGCTCCAGCGGAGCGAAATGTCATTATACGCCTTTGTAATAAGCCTCCTCAATGGTTATGAATATTTTTTTTCGGACAAAAGAGATTTATTATAGTTTACTCCACAATTTCCATTCTTAAGAGCATTGCAGCCAATTTCAGCACCTCTACCCTATTGCCTGGTAATATCAAATGATGATTTCCAAAGGGATTATTGATAAAATAACTGTTGGCTGAATTGGAAATTTCCACTTCGAGTTGGGTTCTACAAGCCGTTTTTAGCTTTGGACGACCCGTAACTTTGGCCAATGTAATAAATACTCTATTGAGCGCATTATCGAAACGGAATATGGTTACCACGTCGGCTTTAACCTCGCCAGCTACGGCCTGCCCCTTATTGGTTTCATAGTGTGTATCGATCTTAAAACTACTCAACAGATTAACAGGTGCTGTGCAATGCGCAAAAAGAGCCTTTTTGCCATCAACAAAAATAGTGTTAGCCATCCAAGGAATAGTTTGGCAAACCTCACTGGCAAACATTAGCCCGGCAGCGCTGCAATTATCAGCTTCGCAAGCAGATGGAATACTATCAAAGTTAAGCTTTGCCAAAGCCAAGCAGGCTGTGTGTCCGGTTTTATTTACTAAAGGGAAACACTCAACGGATAAAGCATTTAGTCTGTAAAAAGGAATTAGCGAGGCAAGTCCCTCGTATATCTTTCCACTTTCAAGTAACTCAGCTTTATTCTCGGCCTCACCAAAAAGCGAAGTAAAATCGGGAGCAACCTGTTTAACCTCATCAAAAACAATATCGTTCCACGAAATATCGACCTGTTCAATTCCCATACGGGTTTGAAGTTGAAATGGACTGACGGAAGAGGCAACTAACCAATCCGATGAGTTTCCAACTACGCCAAGACGCTGACCATGCAAACGCTTAATTCCATTTTTTGCATGATAAAAGTCCTCAACAATATTTGCGGCATTAGGACTATCGGCGTTAATCAGTAAGGATTTTATATTGTGCTGGTTCATCCACGCCACAACTTCGGTAGCAGAAGCCCAAGAGTTCCCCTCTTTCGAAGCAAGTATTAGGTAAAACCGATACTCTTGAACCGATTCGATCGCAATCCGTTCTGATCCTCCTGACAGAAACATCAAAACGTCGGGCTTGTCGTTTGCAAATTCAACCTGTTCGGGATTGAATAAACCCATGTACTTTTTCTTAGCCTTATCGAACAAAGACATTTCGGCGGAAGGAAATGCTAACAGCTTAACTCTTAACCGCTCTAAATTCAGCAGTAAATTCTCGTTCATTATTCTTGGTTAGTTGTACTTTTAACAATATCTATCCCAAACTTCAAATACATGTGAACATCCTCCGGATGGCCATTAACCTTGCTATTATTGCGGATATGGCCTAAACGAACAATCACGGCATTCAGTTCGGGGATTGCAAAGATATACTGTCCCAGGATTCCACGTGCATAAATCACGTCGTATCCATCAAAATTAATCATCCACCATTGATACCCATAGAAGTTGCAGGGTTTACCCGATTCGGAATCAATAAGATAATCGGCAGGAGTAAAGGACTCTTTCAGGTAATCGGACGAAATAATTTGCTCACCGTTCCACTGACCATTGTTCAAAATTAGCTGACCAAAACGTGCAAAGTCGCGAGCATTTGAGTTGAAACAGCAAAAAGCTTTCTCAACACCATCCTTTCTATCTAAACACCAAAGGGCATCGTTCTCGGCACCAATTTTTGACCAGATTCGTTCCGAAGCGTAATCGGCTAAATGCTTTCCTGTGGCTTTTTCAACTATCAGCGATAAAAGCTGTGTATCGCCACTTCGGTACTCGAATAATTTTCCGGGCTCTTTGATTGCCTCCTGATTAAGCACAAGTATTGGCAAATCCTTTCCGTAGTATCCCTTTGTGGTAAGAGAGAATAGAGAACTATACGATTCGTCCCAACTCAATCCTGAACTCATAGTTAGAAGATGTTTGATGGTGACTTTCCCTTTATCGCCTTCCTTAAATTCTGGCAAATAGTTGCCTATGGGCTCATCAATACTCTTGATAAATCCATCCTGAACGGCACAACCCACCAGCAAACTAACAATACTTTTAGCCATTGAGAATGAGTTAGAAATGGAGTTCTGGCCATATCCATCCCAGTATGTTTCCGAAAGAATGGCAGTGTCTTTAATTACTAAATAGGCGACAGTTTTGAACTGATCGAAGTATTTTAGCTGATCCTCACTCAAATTATAAGTGTTATAACTTGTAGATACGGCCCAAGGCTGCTCAATTCCTTTTTTGACAGTTCGATTATGGAACAAAGTATAGTCGTCGATATTTACATGCTGGTAAATAAGAGCCCTTATGATAAAATGATTTTGGGGTAAGGCCAAATAAATAGCCAATACAACCAAAACAGCCAATCCGGCAAATTTAATTCTACGTTTCCAGGTCATAGTATTAGTGTTTATTGGTAAAAGGAATGCAATTTAGTACAATTCAACTGAAAACTATTGCAAGATTTATTTTTTTTGAAGTCAACAGTTGACGAAAAAAGAAAACAGATAACAAATTTGAATTGAGTGCAGAATAATTTTTTAACCACAAAGGCGCAAAAGGAAGGCAGAGCCTTTTAAAACTCTTAAAGAAATTATACCTCGAAGCTTACAAATTGTGAACGATAATAAGAAATATAAATCAAACAGTAAAGCATTATAAGAAATGATTGAATTAGGCATATAAGTAATAATCTGCGAATAGCTGCAAACCCAGAGGGTTTGAATGTCTATAGCAATAAACATATTAAGAAAATCGACTCCAGCTGGAGTCGAAAAATTACTATTCACAATGTATTTCAATAAACATTTGATGCCGCTGGCATCATTTAATATTACTAGAATCCGCTAAAATTTTTGCGCTTCAATTATGAAGTAAATATTTCGCTACTCTGTAGCTGAATTAATCCCGTAAAAATGGCTTGTCTATAAATATTATGCAGCTCTACTGCTAATAATTAGCAGCAGAGCTGCATAATATTTGTAGCGAATGCGAACACCCAAAAAAGCAAGTTCCTGCGGATCGAAATGTTATTATAAGTCTTTAGAATATACCGACTCAGAGGTTAAGAATCATTTTGGGGGACAACAATGATAAGAATTGAAATATAAATTCCAGATAAGTTCATTCAAAATCGCCTAAAGTTTTATACCTTTAGTAGAGTTTATCTGCATCCGACCCTTATTAGCTACCTAAATCTATCACTATATAATTCTGCAAGGAATGAAGAAGTGGCTAGGCATAGAATTAACTGCAATAGTATTCTTAATGCTGCTGTTGACAATTCCATGCGTTGCTTTGTGCGATACTGATAGTTTAGAAAATCTACTTCAAAAAAAACTTGGACCAAGGCAAAGGCTTGATATTCTAATAAACATCGCAAAAGCCAAACACCACGAGGGCGATAGGCACTGTTTAATATATGCGGAAGATGCGTTAATGCTGGCTGACTCAATTAAGGATGTTGAACGAATTGCCGAGGCAAATCATATTAGCGGACTATCCTGGAAACTTTGTGGCGATAATTCAACCGCAATTCTAAAGCTTTACCATGCTGCAGAAAACTACAAGGTGCAAAACATGCAGCAGAAATACTCTATTGTACTAGCCGACATCGGCGAAACATATAGAGCCAATGGCAACCATTCCATTTCGATTGAGTACCTCAGAAGCGCATTAACCATTCAGAAAGAATTGGCGGATTCACAAAATATAGCCATTACCTACAACCGATTAGCTGCATCGAGCTACGAAGTTCTTATAAGCCAACCCTCCTATCAAAAATTTATAAAAGGATCAAATCAAAGTTACAATGAAATAAAGCGAATACTAGAAACCGACATCAATTTAAAGCAGCACCTTGATTCTACCTTAAATTTTCTTTACAACTCGGAACGAATTGCACGCAAATTAATTCTAAATGAAACCATAATTTCGAACAACACTATACTTGGAGCAACCTACGCAGCAATATATGAATTTAATAAGGCCGATTCAATACTTAACTTTGCGCTTGAAATGATTTTAGGAAACAAGGTTGAGAAGGAGATTCCCTTAATTTATTACAATTTTGCCCGCTTAAGAATGTACGAAAAAAGGTATGAAGAAGCTATAAACTTTTCACTTCAAGCCTTTGATTTGGCCCAAAAGAATGAAACAAAAATTTACCGACTACTATCCTCGTACCTCTTGGGGGAGCTATACCAAAAAGTAGAAAACTATCCTGAGGCGATTAAATATATGAATACTGCTCATGAGGAAATTTCCTACTATTACAAAAACGATTTGGGTTTAAGGATAAACGCACTACAGTATCAGAACGAACTCGACAAGAAAGAGTCGAATCTTGTTTTACAAAGAACAAAAACAAAGTACTTGATTCATTTCGTAATGTATATTTCAATAATATTCATTCTTTTCTTTGCCTCTATTCTGCTAAAAAACAAAAAGTTAAAAAAACTTAACCTACAACTGGAACGAAAAAGCCATACCATTGCACTACAAAACGAAGAACTCAAAATCCTTAATGCCGAAAAAGATAAGTTTTTTTCGATAATTGCTCACGATTTAAAAGGACCCCTTGGCACTTTTGTAAGTATAAACGATCTGATACTGGAAGAGATAGAAAAGAAACGGATTGAAAAAGTGAAACTACTCTCGGGCAACCTTCAAATTGTATCGTACCATATTTACGGACTGCTCGAAAACCTTTTGGATTGGTCGAGAATTCAACGAAACTCCATTCAGTACAACCCAAAGCCTGTTAGGCTAAATCGGTTAATTGAGGAATCGGTTCAACTAGTCAGTGATGGTGCTAAAAGAAAAGGCATTAATTTAACTATCAACACTATTGAAAATCTGGAAATTGTAACAGACCCGAACATGGTTCAAACAATTCTAAGAAACCTAGCCTCAAACGCAATAAAATATACTAGCGAAGGTGGTACTGTTACAGTATCGGCAAAATTGAAAGACGATAAAGCCTTGATTTGTGTTGAAGATACAGGGATAGGAATGTCTCCTGAAATAATCGATGGTCTATTTAAACTTAATGGCTCCTCGAACAGACTAGGTACTGATCAGGAACCATCAACTGGACTAGGCCTTATACTCTGCAAAGAGTTTGTAGAAAAAATGGGCGGCGAAATCAACATAGAGTCCGAAGTTGGAAAAGGAAGCAAATTCGCAGTTAGCTTGCCGCTTTAAAAGGAAAAGTTGCTAATAGTAAAGATATAACCACAAAGGACTCGAAGTACTTCACAAAGATCACAAAGTCATATTTACAACTAAAAACGATGTAAAATTAGTGCTTTCTAAGCATTACTTTGTGGCTACATCTCATTTACATATCATATTTTTCGAAACTCAAAAAAGTTTAGTTTGAGTTTTTTGGACAGTACATATTAATCATCTGCTGTGCTTGCTTAAAGCCAAGTTCAAGAGATTTATGAAAATCCTCGCAACCTCCTTTAGTGTCCTGTAGGTTAATGCGCGATATACCTCTGTTGAAGTAAGCTTCTGGATTTTTTGGATCGGCAATAATTGCCGCATCGTAATCGGGAAGCGCCTCCTTGTGGTTTCCAAGTATTGCATTGGAAACAGCCCTATTGTAGTATGCTTGTGAATAGTTTTTATCC
>WBUV01000525.1 GCA_008933525.1 Bacteroidales bacterium
ATTATATAATAAAAAAACACCTATGAAAACGGCTATGAATTTCATGATTGAGCTTTTCATATAAAAAAATCATTTATTATTAATCTACGAAATTACTAAAAAATAAATAAAACTGTATAGTGTGATAAAATAAACTTAACCCCTTAATTATATATGTGTTGTTAAAATCACTGTTTTTTTTAGTTCACCTCAAAGTCATAAGACATCAAAAATTATTAAGTTATTCTTCGTCTATTGGACACACAAAAAGTTAAAAAACACTTAACAACCGTTTTTTCTATTACACATACTATGCAAAAAAAATACCATTTTATTTCAAATTTTGAAAAGTTTAAGTAAGTTTGAATAAAATAACTTAAAGCTTGCTTGTTGAAACATATTTACCTTTTTATATTTATACTTTTTGTCAATTTATGCAATATTCAAATAAGTATTGCACAGGAATTATCTATTCTTCCTAAGCAAAAACAAGACGATGTAGATAGATACAAGGAACTTGTTACACGATATAAACAAGCTGAAAATCCTCAACAAGCAGCTTTCTTCCTTAATAAAATTGCATTTATTTACCTCGAAAATGGAAATACTAAGGAAGCCATCAACTATTTTCTTGAAACTGTCCCCCTAAACGAAAGAACTCGAAATTACAACGATATTAAAGTTGTTTATAGCAACATTGCATTAATCTACTCCGATCTGGATAGGCTGGACCTTACCCTTGAATATTTCTATAAAAGCCTTGAAGTACGAAAGAAAATGAACAATAAATCAGAGGTGGCTGCTGGCTTAATTGATGTTGCGTATATTCATACTGCATTAAACCAAACCGAAAAGGCAATACAACTATTAGAAGAAGCTTACAGCATTTCAAAGGAGGTAAAAAATCCCCGGCTTATTTTAAACTGCTTAAAACTTTTATCACAAAACTATGATATGATTGGCAACAAGGCCAAAGCAACTGAATACTCAGGGTTATTTGCAATTTACGAACAGCAGTTAGCCACCCAACAACTTAAAACAGAATACGAGACAAAGGTTGTAAAATCGGAAGCAGAAGCATTTCAGGAAAAAATGCAACGCGAGCAACAAAAACTCTTAATGGATCTACAAGAACTACAAGCTAAAGCTAAACAGGACTCTTTAAGCTATGTAGTATTGTCGAAACAGGATAGTTTGAAGAAAGCCGAGGAGGAAGCACTGAAAAGACAAACTGAAATTGATCTACTCAACACCGACCGAGAACTGAAAGAGACCAAAATTAGAGAGCAACAGGCTCAGTCGAGAGCGCAACAACTTATCATTTACTTTGCTCTGGGCTTTTTAGCATTGATTTTTATCGCTACTATTGCAATTTACAAGAACTACCGCGACAAGAAAAAAGCAAACCAACTTCTGAACCTTCAAAATATCGAAATTCAAAATCAACGCGACCATATACAGAAACAAAACGAGAATATAAATAAGAGTATAAACTATGCTCAGGGTATCCAGAAGGCTCTCCTTCCACCACAAACTAGTTTACAGGAAATCTTCCCTGAATCGTTTATATTCTTCCGTCCTAGAGATATTGTTAGTGGAGACTACTACTGGTTTAAGGAATTAACTGCCGGTTATGGTTCGTCGGAAAAAATTGGCAAGGTTGCCGTTTCGGCAATCGACTGTACAGGCCATGGTGTTCCGGGAGCATTCCTTTCAATGATTGGTTACAACCTGCTTGACGATATTGTTTACCGGGGAATTCATAAACCTGGCGAAATTTTAAGGGAACTAAACAATGGAGTTAGAAGAACTCTAAGACAGGACGAAACCGAAAACCGCGACGGTATGGATATGGCTCTTTGCGTAGTTGATATTGAGAGAAAGGTTGTTGAGTTTTACGGAGCTAAAAACCCATTGGTATATGTAACCAACGATGAGGTATTCAGAATAAGAGGCGATAAAGAATCGATTGGTGGTGGTATGGGT
>WBUV01000071.1 GCA_008933525.1 Bacteroidales bacterium
TCCTTTGTTGTTGGAATTGGTGGCGGAGTTGTTTGCGATATAGCAGGTTTTGTGGCATCTACATATATGCGTGGCGTGGAGTTTGGCTTTGTGGCTACAAGCCTACTTGCTCAGGTCGATGCCAGCGTGGGAGGTAAAAATGGAGTTGATTTGGATGGATACAAAAATATTGTTGGAACATTCAACCAGCCCAAGTTTGTTATCTGCGAAACTTCGATGCTGAAAACCTTGCCTGCGGTTGAACTTTCCAATGGTTTTGCCGAAATGGTAAAGCATTGCTTAATTGCCGATGCTGCAGACTTTGCATTTATGGAGAATAATATAGAGAAGTTAATGCAATGCGATGTTGAGGTAATAACTCCTTTGCTGGCAAAGTCGGTTCGCATTAAGGCAAGCGTTGTAACTGCCGATGAACACGAGAAAGGTGATCGTAAAAAGTTGAACCTGGGTCACACCTGGGGGCATGCAGTGGAGAGAATATCGGGTTTGCCCCATGGGCAAAGTGTAAGCATTGGACTTGAATTTGCGGCACGTTTATCAACAGAGAAAGGGCTGCTCGAAAAACGCGACTATATGCGATTGATGAACTTGCTTCGAGAACTTCAACTGCCAATCTGTACAAGCATTAATCCATTACGCATATTCGAAGCACTAACCAAGGATAAAAAAAAGGTTGACAATTCCGTTGATTTTATTTTGATGAAAGGGATTGGGAATGTTGTAATTGAGAGGTTGGAGTTGAATGAAATTAAGAGTTTTTTAGTTAGTCACTAATCACCCGTCACTTGTCACTGAAAAAAAATGCATCCAAAAATTTGTTTATCCATAGGGAATGTTACTTACGATGAGGCGCTAAAACATCTCAACGATGTTTCGTTGGCCGAAATCAGAATGGATTTATTGGACTTCTCCAACGAACAGTTTTCCTCACTTTTCAGTCGGGGAAAATGTGTAATTGCCACTTATCGCTCCGATAACCATTTCGACGTTTTGTTCTCAAAGTATAGTCAGGCAATTGAGTTTGGTTGCACTTGTGTTGATATAGATATAAATGTACCCGAAATTTATCGCGATAGAATTGCCGATTTAGCGCATAGTATGAATCGCAAGGTAATTCTGTCGTACCATAATTATGAGAAAACACCCAGTCATAAGGATTTGATTCGTGTAATTGATAAATTACGCACGTCTGGTGCTGATATTGTAAAAATTGCATGTATAGCTAACAGTGCCGAGGATTGCTCCAGAGTTCTAGGATTGTACGAAAATCATACGAAACTTGTAGCTTTTTGTATGGGCGAAATTGGTAAAATTACCCGCTTATCCGCACTATTGCTTGGCGCTCCGTTTACCTATGCGTCAATTAAAGGGAAAGAAGTTGCTCCCGGTCAAATGAGTTATGATGTGGTTGAGAGTATGTTAAAGATGATGGAAGTGAGAAGTTAGAAGAAAGAAGTGGGAAGTAGGAGGCGAGAAGAAGGAAGTTAGAAGAAAGAAAAAGGAAGCGGGAAGATGGGAGTTAGAAGAAAGTAAGAATTTTAGAAGTTTGTAACATGATGTCACCAGTCACTAGTCACCAGTCACAAAGAAAATATTACGCCGTTTTTGGCAAACCAATCCTTCATAGCCGAAGCCCACAGCTTTTCAACTCGGTTTTTGAAAAGTCGGGTTTGGATGCATTCTATACACGAATCAGGGCATTAAGTGGTAAGGATGTGGTTGAAATAATAAAAAACCTGAATATTTCGGGGGCTAACATTACCACTCCATTCAAGGAGGAGGTGATGCCCTATCTGGATTTTATCGCCGACGATGCTAAACTTATTGGCGGAGTTAATACAATTGTTAATGCCGATGGTAAATTATCGGGTTACAATACCGACCATTTCGGTGTTACCCGTTCGCTTATAGAATCGGGCTTGAACTTGAATGGGCTGAAATGTCTTATACTTGGTGCAGGTCCTGCTGCTAGGGCTGCCGTTTATGGCTTAGTGAAAAATGGTGCAGAGGTTGCTGTTTCTAATCGCACTCATTCTAAAGCAGAACTTATTGCTAATGATTTTGGCTTTAGAGCAATCGAGATTGATAAGGTTAACGCTGTGATTGGAGAATTTGATGTTGTAATATCTACTCTCTTGCCCGACGCTAATCCAATAAGCGATGTTGATTTGCCTGCAAAGTTAACTATTCTCGATGCAAACTACCGAATGTCGAATTTTGGTATGTATGCTGAGGCTTTCGATTGTAAAATAATATCAGGAAAGCGCTGGCTTATCAACCAAGCGGTTGAATCGTTTAAATTGTACTTTGGAGTTGATCCCGATATTAAAGCAATGGAAAAAGGACTTAGCGTTGATTTGGTCAGGAGTTCGATAAATGCAATTCCCTACTCTTCGGGTGCTAGGTTTGTAAATTTGATAAAAACAGATATTGTTATATCGCTCCCTGCAGCGCAGGTCGATTGTTTAAATACTTTTTTAGATGAAGAGGTTTGTAAAGTCTTCGGCAGTTAGTGGCGTGATTCAGGCACCTGCATCCAAAAGCGTTGCACAAAGGGCAATTGCGCTTGCATCTATGTCCGATGGACGTTCAGAGATTTTGAATGCTGGAAATAGTGACGATTGCCATGCGGCAATTCGTGTTTGCAGGGAATTGGGAGCAACTATTGATGGCGATGCTAATCAACTAATTGTTGATGGTGGACTAAAACTTCCTGCACGTCCGCTGAACTGTGGCGAGTCGGGATTAAGCATTCGGATGTTTTCGCCAATTGCATCAACACTTAATGGCGATATAACCTTGATTGGTGAAGGTTCACTGATGAATAGACCGATGCAGATAATTACCGATGCGTTGAATCAGTTCGGTGTTGAGTGTTCTACTGCAAATGGTTTTCTGCCAATACAGGTAAAAGGGCCAATGAAAGGTGGGCAAATCAGCGTAGATGGCTCATTAAGTTCGCAAGTGCTTACGGGTTTGCTTATGGCTTCGCCAATGGCAAGTTCCGATGTAACAATATTGGTCGATAATCTCAAAAGCATTCCCTACGTGCAGCTAACTATCGATATGATGCGTAAGTTCGGTGTTGATGTTGAAAATTTCAATAATTCAGAATTCAGAATTAAAGCACCTCAGCGCTACAAGCCCTGCAAGTATAATGTTGAGGGCGATTGGAGTGGTGCTGCCTTTCTGCTTGTTGCTGGTGCAATTGCTGGAGAGGTTGAGGTGACGAACCTTAATCCACGCACGCTTCAGGCCGATAGGGCAATTATCAATGCGTTAATGTGGAGTGGTGCATACGTTTCTATTCGCGAGAATAGCATTTTTGTAAAAAAGGAGAGTTTAGCTGGCTTTGATTTCGACGCCACGCATTGTCCCGATTTGTTCCCTCCGTTAGTAGCACTTGCTTCGCATTGTGTTGGAGAATCAAAAATTCTGGGCGTTGGCCGACTAAAAGTAAAGGAGAGCGATAGGGCTGCAACGCTTATGGAGGAATTCACTAAATTGGGAATCGATATTAAGGTACAGGACGATTTAATGATAATTCAAGGTGGAAACCCACAATCGACTAAAGTTCAATCGCACGGCGACCATCGCATTGCAATGGCTTGTGCAGTTGCCACGTTAAACGGTAATTGCGAGGTTGAGATTGATGGTGCCGAAGCCGTATCGAAGAGTTATCCAGATTTTTTTGAAGATTTGGAGCAGTTAGTTAATTTGAAAATGAGTTAATTCGGTAATGAGTAAATAAGTGAATAAGTTATTAGGTCATTAAGTAAATTTGACAATTAGATACGACGGTAAAGCAACAAATAACTGATTAACCTATAACCTATTCTCTCGATAACCTAATAACTAAATCACCCAGTTACATGAACACATTCGGACGAATATTCAGAATATCAATCTTTGGCGAGTCGCACGGCCCAGCTGTTGGGGTTACTATCGATGGTGTTAAACCCGGATTGCCATTACAGATAGATGATTTTACACACGATATTTCTCGTCGTAAATCTGGTGCAAAAGGAACCACTCCACGAGTTGAGGACGATATTCCCGAGATAATCTCTGGTTGGTTTAATGGTTTTACCACAGGAGCTCCGCTCACTATAATATTCAGGAATGCAAACACCCAATCGGCCGATTACGAGCGCATAAAGGATTTACTACGACCTGGACACGCCGACTTTGTTGCACATCAAAAATTCAACGGATACAACGATTACCGTGGCGGAGGACACTTCTCGGGTCGTTTAACCCTTGCACTGGTTGCTGCTGGCGTTATTGCAAAAAAGATGATAGAGCCAATAAGCATAAATGCCAAGTTGATTTCGGTTGGAGGAAGTGGCGATATAGAGGGAACAATAAGCAAGGCGCTCGAAAGTGGCGATTCTGTTGGAGGAATAGTTGAGTGTAGAGCAAACAATTTGCCTATAGGATTAGGCGAACCATTCTTCGATTCGGTTGAATCGCTTATTAGCCATATCGTTTTTGCTGTTCCAGCAATAAAGGGAATTGAGTTTGGTTCAGGCTTTTCTGCTGCAGCAATGACAGGCTCTCAGCATAACGATAAATTCATAGACGCCCAAGGCACAACATCAACAAATAACGCTGGCGGAATCTCTGGCGGAATAACAAATGGCAACGAGTTGGTTTTTCGAGTAGCCGTAAAGCCCACATCGAGCATAGGTATTCAGCAGCAAACAATTAATCTTGCCAACGGCCAAGTGGAAAATCTGGATATCAAAGGTCGTCACGATGCTTGTATAGCATTGCGTGTTCCTGTGGTTGTCGAGGCGGTTACAGCAATTGTGATGGCCGATTTGTTGCTTGTTCGCAAATAAAATACCCCTTTCGTTATTATAACAAAAGGGGTAAGTGTGAAAGCGAGTTCTATTGAACTGCAGTAAGTGCATTTATTGAACCCCATCCAAAATCGGAACTTTTGTTTGGATAGAGCGATGCAGATTGTTTCATTCTTGTCAATACTTGATCTCTAGTCCAAGTAGGATATTTTCCCCAAATTAATGCAGCAATACCTGCAGTGGTTGATGTTGCCACTGATGAACCACCAACATAGTTCCTTGTGTTGTTGAAGAATCCAAGACAAACCGATCTTCTGTTTGCATCGTTGGCGCGTTGCATAATCACTGTAAAATCAATTTTACTTCCTTTGTGGCAAACGTCACATTCGGTGTAGCCGCTACCATCGGTAATGCCTGTTGTTGCAACTGTTTCAGCCATGCTTGCTGGGAAAATTACACCTACAAAGTTGGTAAAAGTGGTTGAGGTTCCGCCTGCTGCAACAATCATCTTACCTTTTGAGTATGCATATTTAACTGCATCGCTAATACTTCCAACTGTGAATATGTGTCCAATGGACATTGATATTACTTTTACACTGGACATATTTGCTAACTCGGTTAATGCACGGCTAACACCACGTTGCTCATGGTATCCGTCCAGCACAACATCGCCAGTAGCTCTGTAAGCAACCAAGTTGCAGTTGTATGCCACGCCAACAGGATATCCTAAATTATTGCGAGGTGCAGCAAGAGTTGCAGCCATTAAAGTTCCGTGTCCACATTTATCGGCAGAGCCATCGGTTGTGGTTGACCAAGGCCAAATGGAATTAACATACACGCCATATTTTGAGATTGTTCGACCCGAAGAGTAACCTTGGTTAAAGTTTGAACCGAGCAACGATTGCTCCGATGATACACCTGTGTCGATAAGCCCTACAGTTACTCCACTACCTGTACTGTAAGTCCATGCACTTGGAATGTTATGCTTGTAGTATGTCCATGAAACTTGACAGTTTGGCGAAACTACAGTGTAATCGCCCGAGTTAATTGTCTCTGGATCGGTATTACAGCCAGAGTCGCTCTTTGCCATTGGTTCGAATGCAAAGTATTGGTAGTTCGAGGGTTCCATGTAACGAATTTTCTTATTCTTCTTCAACTCAACAAGAGTCTCAATTTCCTTCACATAAACATCCATAAAGTTTAGCTCTTTCCCTTCGGCAATAATTATACTCTCGCCTTTACGGGCACTCTCGGTCGAGTTTTTTTCGAGAATGTTTATCTGGTCTAAAATTTCCTTCTTTGCAAGTTCGGATTTTTTTGTGTTTAACGATGCGAAAGGTTGATCGTCGTAACCAATGGTCAGAATGTTATTGCCGTGTGTAAGGGCGCTCCATAGTACAAAAACATCAACTTTGTTCCAGTCGAAGTCGCCTGTTTTATTCAACGTCTCCCTTATAATGTTGTTGATTTCTTGTCCTGTTAGCGGAACTTTAGGATAATTCTCAAGGTACGATTCCTTTTTATCATCTTTGTTACAGCCACCAATGGCTATTAAGGTTAAAACAATAACCCAAATGCTAAATTTCTTCATTTGTTTTTAGTTTTGTTGGTTAGTAATTAAGGTTGTTTAGGTGTTTGTGTGAATAATTGTACGAAATATATGAAATAATTTAATTGTCTTAACTTATGTGTAAGATATTGTTTAATAGAATGATAGTAAACAGAAAAAATCACCACCGATTATCGAATTAGTATTCAAATCCGAAGGTTGTTTCACAGAGAAATCTTTTTTGTATAATAATTTTTCCGTCAATCAATACAGGTGATTATTGGCTGCGATAAGTTAACTTTGCATAATTATTACCCATTTATATAACCAAATACCATGAGAATTATTGAAACACCAAATATGCCTAAGAGCAACGGTCACTACTCGCAGTGTGTTGAGCATAATGGGATATTGTACCTTGCAGGACAGTTGCCACGAATACCTGAAACCAGAGCTATTCCGGAGGGAATTGAGGCGCAAACACATCAGGTTTTGAGTAATATTGAGAAAATACTCACCGAGGCAGGTAGTGGTAAGGACAAAGTTTTGCAGGTGCGGGTTTACGTTTCCGATATTAAATACTGGGATACAGTTAACGGTATTTACGCCAGCTTTTTTGGTCAGTACAAACCAGCAAGAGTTGTAATACCCACTCGCGATTTGCATCATGGTGCTTTAATTGAGGTAGAGGTTACTGCTTTTGTTTAAATAAGGAGCTTAGTGTTGTGGTGATAGGATAATTCATACTGAAAAAAATGATGTTTTTGTCATGCTGAACGGCTTGAAACATCTATATTGCATTCACTTAGATTGTCATTGGAGAACTCGCAATTTACAATCGGTTCTTCGCTTCGCTCAGGATGAGAATTATACCTTAAAAATCCTCAGGCAGACTCTTTCAGGTCTGACGACTCTGAAAGGTCTTTAGCAATCGATGAATACCTGACAGAGTTCAAAGAACCTGTCAGAGTATGGCGACTGAAATAACATCTAATGGTACGATAATGGATATTCAATATTTTTTAATTTTGTAACCAAAACCCAAAAAATCAATAAATATGAATGTTTTCTCATAAATCTTTTTATTTAACTCTCATCTTTCATCTTTATAACTTTAAACTTTAAACTTTAAACTTTTCAACTTTCAAACTTTATAACTTTTCTTTCCATGTATCAAATTCTCTCAAAATCGCCAATGTTTCGTGGTTTAAACCCCGACGAAATCAAAGAACTTATCGAAAGGGTAGGGCATTCTGTTCGTTCGTTCAGCAAAGGTCAAACCGTAGCTCAGCGCGACGATGAGGTGAAAAATCTCTGTGTTGTTGTTGAGGGAACTGTTAAGGGCGAAATGGTCGATTTCTCGGGTAAAATTCTTAAAATTGAGGAGATGACCGCGCCAATGCCTATTGCCCATGCGTTTCTATTCGGCGAGCGGAATAGGTTTCCTGTTGATGTGGTAGCTTTGGAGGATTGTAAAATACTGTTTATCCCCAAGCCCGATTTTATGCGGCTCATGCAACAAAATGCAACAATTCTTAGCAACTACCTGAATGCCATATCGAACCGTGCGCAGTTTTTGTCCAATAAGCTTTGGTTTTTATCCTTCAAAACCATAAAGGAAAAAATTGCACATTACCTATTAAATATATCGCGAAGCGAATCTAAAACCACAATTATTCTTCCCAAGTCGCATCAGGAGTTAGCTGAGTTTTTTGGGGTAACGCGCCCATCGTTGGCTCGTGTTTTTGCCGATATGGAGGCCGAGGGAATAATCACTGTCGATCGACGCGAAATAACCATCATCAACAAGTCCAAGTTGATGGATATGACACGGTAGTTTACTATAGGTGATGGTTTTTCTCTTAACATGCCTGCGCATGCAGGCATCCATCTTATAGTTGTTTATTGCTGGCAAGAATATACACGTAAAATTGACACATAAGTAAATATACAAAATAATGGATTCCTGATCTCCGCTCCGCTGCGTCAGGAATGTTGCAATTGGTAACGCCTTTCCTCCATACACATGCCTGCGTATGCAGGCATCCATTAGTTTTAATCTTTTTCTAAACCCACTCTTTTGCTAGGTCATCCCAACTCGGATTCTCCTTTTCAATAAGTTTAATCTTCCACTCTCTTTTCCATTTTTTCAACTGTCTCTCCCTTGTAAATGCCTCGAAAGAGGTTTTATGTGTTTCATAGTAAACCAACGTGTGAACATTATATTTAGAGGTAAACCCTTGGCTGTTATTATTCTTGTGTTCTAAAATTCGCCTCTCAATATCATTGGTGAAACCAATGTAAAGAGTTCCTCTTTTTTTGCTGGCAAGAATATACACGTAAAATTGATCCATGAGTAAATATACAAAATAATGGATTCCTGATCTTCGCTCCGTGGCGTCAGGAATGTTGCAAAAAGAAAAGCCTTAGCCTCTTAACATGCCTGCGCATGCAGGCATCCATCTTATAGTTGTTTATTGCTGGCAAGAATATACACGTAAAATTGAACCATAAGTAAAGATACAAAATAATGGATTCCTGATCTCCGCTCCGCTGCGTCAGGAATGTTGCAATTGGTAGCGTCTCTTCCCCGCGCACATGCCTGCGTATGCAGGCATCCATCATTAATGCCATAAACCAACAACATTTCCAGCTGCCCAACTCCCTCTCTGCCGTTCAAATAGAGAGGGCAGGGGTGAGTCCGTGCGCCAATCCATCCAGTATAAACTATAAATCAGATCATTAATCTTTTATTGGTTTGCAAAGATGTTTTTTTATTCTACCATTAAGCTAAATACTAAAAGTATTTTCCATTTTGCGGTTGTTAAATGGAATAAACACAAATTTTTACACAAAACAAATCACAAAACTGAAAAATTAGCTTTAACTTAACAGCCCTTTTCCCCATATTTTTTCACATTTACAAACGTATTTTTAAGGTATTATAATATTGATTTACAGTAATTAACAAAAGCAACAATTGCAAAAACCAAATTTATACTAAAGGATATTTCGTGAAACTGTTAACGTTTCACGAACAACGGAACAAACAATTAACAAATAACTAAATTCTATGCCTATGAAAATTAAACGTTTACTAACAACATTGGCCCTAATGGTCGCATTCCTGCTGGTCGGGAACGTCGGTTGGGCACAGCTTATTGCTACAGATAACTTCAATTATGCTGACAATGCATTATTGACATCAAATGGATGGGTTGCACACAGCGGTGCTGGAACTGCAGCCATAGATGTAGGAGCCTCAAATGGCTTATCATATACTGGATATTCAGGCTTAACTGGAAAATGTTCAGCAATTGAAGGAAATGCAGCAAGAATAGATAATACTGGAGAGGATATTTCTAAAACTTTCACCCCTGTTACATCTGGTACAATCTATTATTCATTTCTTGTAAATATCCCTGTAAGCACAAGTGCTGCAGGATACTTCCTACATCTAGGGGGGAGCACTAGTGCTTTTGCATCAAGAATATACGCAAAACCATCTGCCACTGCTGGCAAAATTAATTTTGGAATTTCAAATACAAGTACAGCATCTTACGCTGCTACACCAACAGATTTTGATCCAGGCGTAACTTATCTAATAATAGTTAAATACGATGTTTCAACTACGGGAGATGGAAGTCTTTGGGTAAAAGCATCAGGTGTGCCCATCACTGAAGTCGCAGCAGGCACCCCAGAGCATACTACAACAGCCTCTGGATTAGCAAGCATAGACAGAATCTGTTTAAGACAATACAGTGCAACTCAAAGCCAAATAGTCGATGGCATAAGAATAGGACAAAGTTGGAATGATATTTTTGATTTTACTGCTCCAACTTGGACTGCAACCTACCCAAGCACCTCTAATCTTGCCTCAACATCTGTTGACCTAACAGTTAATGCCGATGAACCTGGCACAGCCTTTTATGTAGTTTTACCAAACGGTGCAACAGCACCTTCATCTGCTCAAGTTGTTGCTGGAACAGATGCTGCTGATGCTCCTGTAACACTAAAAGGAAACATCAATATCGCTGCTGCAACTACAAATTACACAGCTAACATTACTGGCTTAACAGCATCTACTGATTACGATATCTATGTAGTAGCACGCGATGACGAAGGCACACCAAACCTTCAAGCATCGCCAACTTTAGTTGAGATAACAACCCCTGCACCCGATGTAACAGCGCCAGCTTGGACTGCTACATATCCTAAAACAGCCAATATTGCCAATAACGATTTCGATTTATTGGTAAATATTGATGAGATTGGAAAAGCCTACTACGTTGTTTTAGCCAATGGCTCCACCATTCCCAGTTCAGCTCAGGTAAAAGCAGGGCAGGATGGAACTGGCGCTGCTGCGTTTAAATCGGGCAGCATCAATATCACAACTGCAAGTACTGAGTTCTCAACCAATATTAATGG
>WBUV01000072.1 GCA_008933525.1 Bacteroidales bacterium
TGTAAAGCCTTACCATCCTGCATAAGAGCTTCTATTGAGTAAGTTTCAACAGCTCCCGCAAAACGCTCCGATTCAGATTTTCTACCGATTACAACAGGCATAGCCATCCAATTTTGAGCAAAAGTTGAGTACACATTTATCATTTGCTCGGCCTCCTTTATTGCCTCCTGCTGGGTTGCATGAGCGGTATGCCCTTCTTGCCATAAAAACTCAGCGGTTCTAAGGAATAAACGTGTTCGCATTTCCCAACGAACAACGTTTGCCCATTGGTTTAGAAGAATTGGTAAATCTCTGTAGGATTGAATCCAGCTCTTATATGTATTCCAAATAATTGTTTCGGAAGTTGGCCTAACAATAAGCTCCTCTTCAAGCTTTGCATCCTCATCTACAACTATACCCTTACCATTCGGATCATTTTTAAGTCGATAATGGGTTACCACAGCGCACTCCTTAGCAAAACCCTCCACGTGTGAAGCCTCTTTACTAAAAAAAGATTTTGGAATAAAAAGGGGAAAATATGCATTCTGATGCCCCGTTTCCTTAAACATTCTATCTAGCTCTGCTTGCATTTTTTCCCATATCGCATAACCGTAGGGCTTAATAACCATACACCCCCTAACTGCTGAATAATCGGCCAAACCAGCCTTTGTAACAATATCGTTATACCATTGAGAATAATTCTCATTTCTGCTTGTAATTTCCTTTGCCATAACGCCTTTTTGGTATGAAATTTGTTGTTTATTGTACTAGAATTACACAACAAAAGTAACTATAATTTTAATGTTATACTATAACCCACAAGGAGGTCATATGAAAACCAAAACTTACATTCCAATGCTTACCCTGATAGGCTTATTTATGATGTCGTGTACATCGAGCTTACAGGTTAGCAATACTTCATCGTGGAGCGATGAAATTTATGGCTCATCTCCAAAACCTCAAATAAACCAAGTTGCTCAGGTTGAAACAAAAACAATTCAACCTGAAAACAAAATTAACTCCGATTTATCAAAGTTAGAGAAACAGTACTCTGATGTGATCGATATCAACCTGGATAGCATCAAAAATGATACCGTAATATATAAAGCAGAGGACACGAATCCGTATGACAGAATTCTTTCAGACTCATATCAAGAGTCATACGAACGAAGACTTAGAGGGCTAGAAGACCCTACCTACGGCTTTAACAACTGGTCGGCATACAATAGCATGGATTATTGGTACGCTCAAATGTACGATCCTGCATTCTACAACTTAGTTGTGATGGGAGGCAGCGTTTGGGTTGAACCTTGGTATATCTCAACAATGTTCAGTTGGCCTCGTCCTCATTTTTACTTTGGCTTAGGAATGGGATTGGGATATGGATGGTATCTCTATCAATGGGATATTCCTGCATCATTCTATTGGGCTTGGAGTTATCCTTACCTCGCCTACACATCGCCTTGGTACGGGAATTCTTACTGGTGGGGATACAATAATGGTTATTGGAATGGACACAATAACAACAACGATTACTATTACGGACGAAGATCTACCACTACTACCGATAATAGATTAACAGGAAGAAGTTCTTTGGATTATTCAGGAACCAGAAACAATCAAACTGCGGTAACACGAAGAGGTGGAAATCTTTCTTCAACTTCAGCAACCAATCCGGTTGTTACCACAAGAGGAACTCAAACCCGAGTTACTCCAACCTACGAGGGTAGATCCAGGAGAGATGGAGGAACCGGACAAACAGCAATAATCCGAAGAGAAGGCAACACTGCAAGAACAGAAGGAAATTTAAATACGAGGAGAACAGGAAGTCCAACACGAGAAATAGGAATATCAGAACCAACCAGAAGAACTTACAATACTGGTACTGAAAGAACTAGAACCGCTGGAAATAACGAGTCTTCTACAAGATCTACAAGAATTGACAACAACAGGTCTACCGGAACAAGGGGAGCCGCAACACCTACATACAACTCACCAAGTAGAGTAAGCACACCCTCAACTAGAAGTAGTGGAAGCCAAGGATCTAGGTCTTCAAGCGGAAGCGTTGGATCATCGAGGAGTGGTTCGCATGATAGTTACTCAGGATCCAGATCATCATCATCTTCTTCTTCGTCTTCATCCTCATCTTCATCTTCATCAAGTTCTACTAGAGAAAGTAGTTCTACACACTCAAGTTCAGGCTCCGGACGTAGGTAAACAAAATAAAAAGAGAGGGAGTTAGCTCCCTCTCTTTAAAATCAAACATTCTATTTCAAATAAATTCATTAGATAATATGACAACTACTAGAATTAAAAATACCATTCTTTTGTCGATAGTATTATTAATTGCTAATGGCAACTTATACTCCCAAACTGCTACCGACGGATTAAGATTTTCTCAAACGCTTAATGGAGGAACAGCTCGATTTGTATCGATGGGTGGTGCATTTGGCGCTCTTGGAGCCGATTTCTCATCGCTTAGCGTTAACCCTGCTGGATTAGGCGTATACAAATCGTCAGAACTTACAATTACACCATCCTTTAAAAATCGTAAAATCGAATCTACTTACGACGGAACCAGCGCCTCTGATTCAAAAAACAGGCTTGGTTTCGACAATTTTGGCTTTGTGATGTCCTTTAAACCATACAAAAGCGAAGAAAAAGGTATCCTGAACTTCAACATCGGATTTGGCTATACTCGCACAAACGACTTCTACTCTAACTCATACTCCACTAATGGGGGATTCAATCAAACATCAATAATGGATTTTTTTACTAGTAAGGCAAACAGCCTTGGGATAGCTCCATCCTCCTTAGAATTTGCTGACAACTACGATCCATTCTATAGCAACGGATCTAACGCATGGGATATAATAATGGGATGGAATACCTATTTACTTTTCGACTACGATAATGGTACATACATTTCAGCCCTCTTTACCGATGACTTAGTTAGCCATAAAAACTCCATTTCTACCCAAGGCGGTTCCGGAGAGTACGATTTTTCGTTCGCCATGAATATCTCTAACAAATTGTTTCTTGGTACAACTTTAGGAATTACAAACTACAGCTATACATATAACGCAACTTATTCTGAGGATGCAAGTTCAAGCAATTTGCACGATTCAAATGGAGATAGATTCTACTATATGGATTATTTCCAATTCTACGAGACAACCGGATCAGGCTACAACCTTAAAATTGGAGCACTTTATACACCAATTCAAAGCGTTAGAATTGGAGCATCAATCCACACACCAACCTTCTATTCCTTCGACGATTCATACTCATCAAGAATAGAATCAAATTTTGATAGAAACTTTGCCGAAGTCAGCTACACTAGTAAAACTCCAATAGGCAGGTACGATTATTCATTCGAATCGCCATTTAAGGCAGTTGGAAGTTTTGCTTATATTATCCAAAATATTGGATTAATCAGTTTAGATGTTGAGCATATTGATTATTCCAGCATGAAATTCCGTAATGGTGGCGATGGCGAAAGCTACAACGATCTTAACGTAGAACTTCAAAACACCTTTAAAAGTGTTACAAACCTTAAGGTTGGAGGTGAATATCGAATTAAAGATTTTGCGCTACGTGCTGGATACGCAATCTATCCATCACCCTACAAAAAAGGTTTTCTTAATGAAAACGCAAAAACAAATCAAGTTTCTGGTGGGTTTGGTTATAGATCTGGGGGTTTTTCAATAGATTTGGCCTATTTACGAACATTGAAGACCGAAAAGTATAAATTCTACGATCATTCCGGCTTAAACCCAGTAACAACAGATATTACCGATGGACGATTCTTAGTAACACTAGGATTTAGATTCTAAAAAAAAGGCCTGTAGTTATTCTACAGGCCTTTTTAGTGAGGCGTCAATAATTTCAATAGCCGAAAGACCTTCGTTAAAAAGTAAGTCTATTATGCTCAAATTGGGTACAAACCCATACTTATTAGAAAAAGCCTGAAAGTACTCTACCGGTACAAACTGCTTATCTATCCTATAATCGACTTTAGGCGAAATTTCATTTCTACAATCATATGTATCATAATCGTATTTGGGCAAATATAATGTAGTCTGATTGATTCTATGAGACACTGAAATGAATTCGAGAATAGAATTCAACAACAATGTATCGTATTCGAAAAGATTGGAATATCTGTGTGTATAATATGGAAGAAGAACATCTGCCAGAAACTCAAAATATGCCGATGTTCTATAAGCAGACTCTATAGCCTTCCAGTGATTTTTTTGCCATAAAGTTGAGTTATCAATTTCCACCAATCTTATTGGTGTATGATTCCCCTGAGTCTTTATAACAGGAATTGTTAATGCTAATGGTCCATTAGCACCAAGAATAACACATCTATTCCGGTATGTTTGCTTAGTATAATTCTCTGCCGTTTCGATAAAAACATTAGAATGCTGAAAAATTTTAGCGAAATATTGAACAGGTGGAAGGTAAGCTATAGATAGAATTACTTTACTCATAACAATTATTCTAACAAAAGGCTTTTCTGCGAAAAACAAAAGACATTCTTTTATGATACTGAAATAGTTCAAAATAAAAACCCTCGAGATGATACCCGAGGGTTATGAACTTATTGATTTAGTGAATTCCTCGGAACATTCTATTCCATCGTATATTCCGTGGAAAACTTTTATCCTTATCTAAGGATAACCAAACAAACGAAGCTTCTCCCACAACATGGTCTTCAGGAACAAATCCCCAGAATCGGCTATCGGCCGATCTATGCCTGTTGTCCCCCATCATAAAGTAGTAGTCCATTTTGAAAGTATAAGAATTAACCACTTGCCCATTAATGAGTATTTGTCCATTGGCAATTGCCAAATCGTTATTTTCATAAACATCAATAATTCGTTCATAAATAGGTAAATTATTCATGTTTAACTCCACGGTTGTACCTTTTTTGGGGATCCACAATGGGCCATAATTGTCCTCGGTCCATGCGTATGATGGATTATGAGGGAATATTAGTTTCCACATTGTTAAAGTATCCACATTTTCATCTTTTACAACAGCCACAACATTGCTCATAGCCCTAATTTTAACAAGTGCTTCATCGGTCAAAGGAATTTGATAAAAACCCCCAGTGGAGCTATAGCCCTGATCATCCTTCGAAATTCCTAATTGTTCAAATCGAACTGGATTTATGGCACTACCATCCGTTTTTATTTGATAGCTATACTGCTTCTTTCCTATCTCTACTTGCTTCTGACCATTGACATATAGTTGGCCGTGTTCAATAAAGATGGTATCGCCGGGCAGTCCAACACACCGCTTAATGTAGTTTTCGCGTTTATCGACTGGTCTATAGATTATATCATAATTTTTGCGAAGGTTTTCCCTGCCATACACTCTAGCCAAAGTGTAGTAACTTGAGTTTTGATCTTGCAAAACAACTGTATCGCCCTCTGGAAAGTTAAAAACAACAACATCATTACGCTGAATATCTCCAAATCCTGCAATTCTCTTATAAGGCCAACGAGGCCATTCAATAAACGATTTTGCAGTTTTAGAAAGAGGTAAGGTATGATGCACAAAAGGAAAAGAAATTGGTGTGTTGGGTAGTTTTGGTCCGTAGCTCACTTTACTCACAAAAAGGTAATCGTCCACCAACAAACTTTTCTCCATGGAGGAAGTAGGAATCGTATAGGCTTCAATAAAGAACATACGGATTAAAGTGGCTGCAACAACTGCAAAAACAATGGCATCAATCCATTCAATTAGAACCGTTTTCTTTTGTCCACGTTTTTTCCAGAATGTCCAGTTTACTTTTTGGGTGATATAAAAATCAAAAATAATTGGGAAACCCAACAATAACCAGTAGTTTCCAATCCAAATTACCCAGAGGATAAATATTACTGCGGCAAAACCAAACTTAAAGTATTTGTGTTTCAAAAGCGATTTAATCTTGTTTATCATAGCATCAGTATTGAATAATTCTGTAAAAATAGCACTAAAAATTATCTAATCGAAATTCAACAGGTTATCCATATTATAAAAACCTTTTTTTCCAGCAATAAACTCGGCAGCCAAAACTGCGCCCAAAGCAAATCCTTTACGACTTTTAGCAATGTGCGAAAGCACAATTTGATCCTGCTCCGATTCAAAAGTAACGATATGAGTGCCAGGAACAGTACCCTCTCGAACAGCCTCTATGGGTATTTTACCTTCAACCTTGTCTGGGATCAATGTCCAGCCATTTAAGGTAGGATTTTCTGCTGTAATCAAATTAGCAATAGAGATTGCTGTTCCACTTGGAGCATCCAACTTTTGAGTATGGTGTATTTCCTGAATATCAACATTGTATCCGCCGACCTTAGCGAACAACCTTGAAGCCATTGCATTAAGTTTAAAAAAGATATTAACGCCAACGCTATAGTTCGATGCAAAGAAAAAAGTCCCATCTCCTGCTTTCACTCTTTCAATAATCTTGGCAGCTTCATCGTTCCAACCTGTGGTTCCACATACTACAGGAGTGCCTGTACTTATGCAAAACTCAACGTTTTGCTTTGCAGTACGGGGCGATGTAAACTCTATGGCAACATCAACGTTTTTTAAGTTTGATTCCGACAAATCGGACTGGTTGGAAGCATCAATCTTTAGAACAACAGAATGTCCACGTTCTAAGGCAATAGACTCAATCTCGTGCCCCATTTTTCCGTAACCAATAATTGCAATTCTTAACATCGAATAGGAATTTTACGCAATATATAAAACAACCGATTAAGTTGAATCAAAACTATGTTAATAAATGAAAAAAGGGAGTTGCAAAAAAGCCTCTCCCTTTATATTTTAAACTAGATGAAATCTACTTTAAAGAATCAACAATTGACTTGAAAGCCTCAGGATGATTCATTGCTAGATCGGCTAACACCTTACGGTTAATAGCGATACCTTGCTTGTTAATTTTACCAATGAATTCGGAGTAAGTCATACCGTAAGGTCTTACTGCAGCATTGATACGTTGAATCCATAAAGCACGGAATTCAATTTTCTTTTTCTTACGATCGCGGTAAGCGTAACCTAGACCTTTTTCTAGTGTGTTTTTAGCTACTGTAAAAACACTTCTTCTTCCTAGGAAGTTACCTTTTGTTTGCTTAAGGACTTTTTTTCTTCTAGCCCTTGATGCAACTGAATTGACTGAACGTGGCATTGTTTAAACATTTTTGAATGGTTAGCGTTCCGTTAATCGGACTCTTCGTGCTAATTCACTCTGGTTAATAAATAAAAGTAAATAAACGATTAAATTAAAACAACCTACTTCACACCAAGCATAGTTAAAACGCGGTTCTCATCAACTTTGCTAACTAAAGCAACGTGAGTAAGGCTACGTTTTTGCTTAGTTTCCTTTTTTGTAAGGATGTGACTCTTGTAGGCGTGTTTTCTCTTAATCTTCCCTGATCCGGTTAAAGAAAACCTTTTCTTTGCTCCGGAATGAGTCTTTGTTTTTGGCATTCTAAACTTATTATTATTGGGTTAAATCTATTTTTTCTTTTTTACACCTTTGGAGGATATTATCATAATCATCCTCTTTCCTTCAAGTCGAGGTAATTGCTCTACTTTACCAACTTCCTCAAGATCCTGAGCAAATCGAAGAAGTAAAATCTCGCCTTGCTCCTTGAAAAGGATTGAACGTCCTTTGAAAAAAACATAAGCTTTAACCTTAGCGCCATCCTCAAGGAAATTTTCGGCATGTTTCAACTTAAAGTTGTAATCGTGCTCATCTGTGTTGGGACCAAAACGGATTTCTTTGATAACAACTTTTTGAGTATTAGCCTTCATTTCCTTCTGTTTCTTTTTCTGCTGATAAAGAAACTTTTGGTAGTCGATAATCTTACAAACAGGTGGATCGGCCTTATCGGAAATCATCACCAAATCCAACTCCATATCTAGAGCCATTCTACGGGCTGCATCGATAGAGAAAACCCCAGGATTTTCAATATTATCTCCTACTAAGCGAACAGTACGACTTCTAATTTCCTCATTAATTAGAATCTTATTTTCAGCGTCCGCCCTTCTACGAATATCAGGTGCTGCTATGGTTTAACCCTCCTTTTTTAGTTAATACTAGGTTTTATTGTAACTGCTTATTTACTTCATCCTTAATAAAAGCAACAAATTCGTCGAGTGTCATTTGACCCTTATCACCAACTCCTTGTACTCTAACTGAAACTGAATTGGCTTCTGCCTCTTTTTCACCCACAATTAGCAAGTACGGAATTCGACGTAACTCGTTGTCCCTGATTTTCTTACCTATCTTCTCGTTTCGGTCGTCAATCAGCGTGCGAATATCGGAATTATTTAGGAAATTCAAAACTTTTTTTGAGTATTCGTTGTATTTTTCGCTAATTGGTAGGATTACAGCCTGATCTGGGGTTAACCAGAGTGGGAATTTCCCTCCTGTATGCTCAATTAAAACCGCCACGAAACGCTCCATGGAACCGAATGGTGCACGATGAATCATAATTGGGCGATGGCGCTTATCGTCGGCACCAATGTACTCTAACTCAAAGCGCTCAGGCAAATTGTAATCCACCTGTATTGTTCCAAGCTGCCACTTACGACCGATTGCATCCTTAACCATAAAGTCGAGTTTAGGACCATAGAATGCAGCCTCGCCCAACTCTGTGGTTGTTTTTAAGCCCCGCTCAGCAGAAGCTTCAATAATTGCTCTCTCTGCTTTCTCCCAGTTCTCGTCGGATCCAATGTATTTCTCCTTATTGTTAGGATCGCGAAGCGATATTTGCGCAGTAAAATTTTCGAAACTTAAAGTTTTGAAGATATATAGTACAATATCGATAACCTTAACAAATTCCTCCTTAAGCTGATCGGGACGGCAGAAAATATGTGCATCGTCCTGAGTAAATCCACGAACCCTAGTTAAACCGTGCAACTCGCCACTCTGCTCGTAACGGTAAACTGTACCAAACTCAGCCAAACGCAAAGGTAAATCTTTGTATGAGCGTGGCTTGGTTTTGTACATCTCGCAGTGATGAGGACAATTCATGGGTTTAAGCATAAACTCTTCGCCCTCCTGTGGAGTGGTTATTGGGCGGAAACTATCCTTACCGTACTTAGCCCAGTGACCAGAAGTAACGTAAAGTTCCTTTTGTCCAATATGGGGAGATATTACCTGCTCGTAGCCATACTGTTTTTGTACTTTCTTGAGGAACATTTCCAAACGTTCACGAAGTTGAGCACCACGGGGCAACCATAATGGTAAACCTGGACCCACATTCTGAGAGAATGCAAATAGTTCTAGTTCTTTACCAACCTTACGGTGATCGCGTTTTTTAGCTTCTTCGAGCATAACTAAATACTCGTCGAGCAGTTTCTTTTGAGGGAAAGTAATACCGTAAATGCGGGTTAGCATTTTGTTATTCTCATTTCCTCTCCAGTATGCGCCAGCAACGCTAAGTAATTTTACCGCTTTAATGTAACTTGTATCGGGTAAGTGTGGACCACGGCAAAGGTCAGTAAACTCTCCTTGAGAGTAGAAACTGATAGTTCCATCCTCCAAGTCGGTAATCAACTCAACCTTGTACTGGTCTCCTTTTGTAGTAAACGTATTTAAAGCCTCTGCCTTGGAAACTTCCTTACGGGTGATGGCTTGCTTTTCGCGAACAAACTCCATCATTTTCTCCTCAATCTTTGGAAGATCCTCCTCTGAGATGCTATACTTATCAAAATCGATATCGTAGTAAAAACCATTCTCAATGCTTGGGCCAATACCAAACTTCACCCCAGGGTAAAGGCTTTCAATGGCCTCGGCCATTAAGTGTGCCGATGAGTGCCAAAAAGCGTGTTTACCCTGCTCATCGTCCCATTTATGGAGTTTAACTGTAGCATTGGTTGTAATTCCCCGCGTGAGATCCCAAACCTCGCCATTAACGGTTACTGATAGCACATCGTTAGCCAAACGCTCCGAAATGCTCTTTGCAATCTCTAGTCCGCTTACTCCTTGGGGGTATTCGCGAACATTACCATCGGGAAATGTAATTTTAATCATAACTTCAGAAAAATTGAAAGGTGCAAAATTAATCAATTTATTAATTATAAAAAAATTGGGGCTGATGTTATATCGCCCCAAATTATATTTAATCAAACTTAAACACTAACTATTAACACTTGGGGGCGATTTATGTTTATCCTTTTTCTTGAAATGAAACTTAGACTCCTCGCCGCTAAGCAACCTTTCGATATTCTTTTGATGCGTGAACAGCATTAATATAGCTAGGATAAACGCAAAAAGAATCAATGAAGGGTTAGTTGTTCGGTAAACAAAAATCAACAGCAACGGAAATGAAAATCCTGCTATCATTGAACTAAGTGAAACAAATCGAGTAATAAGCACTGATACTATCCAAATTAAAAAGACAAATAGAGTAGCGTAAGGATGAAGAGCAAATACAACACCCGATAGAACCGCAACACCTTTTCCTCCTCTGAACTGAGCAAATATTGGGAAAATATGACCTAGTAAGGCCGCAATACCCAAAATCAACTGAAAGTTTATAAACATCCCTGTTTGGGGAATATAAAACTCGGTGAGGTAAAGTAACCGAACGGCAAAATAGCCTTTCAGTACATCAACAATAAAAACGCTTATTCCTGGTAGCAAACCTAAAACACGAATAGTATTTGTTGCACCTGCGTTTCCACTCCCATGCCCACGAACATCAATACCATAAAAAACTTTTCCAACCCAGAC
>WBUV01000526.1 GCA_008933525.1 Bacteroidales bacterium
ACGGGCAATGAACATGCCTGCAACGGCCATATTACGAAGAATTAAGTAACTAACTGTATCACCATCGGGTTTATAGTCGAAACTATGGAAGTACTTATCTATATCCTTTTTATGGAATTCGATAAATTGTTGTGGTAATTTTATAGAAAGTAAGTTGTACTAAAAAATGTTCCTTCTTTTTATACTACTTATATTTTAATCAATAGTATTTGAAATGATGTTTTCAACAAAGTGAATAGGGTATAAATTATATTCAACTCATTAAAGAATCATATGCCAAAACCTATGAACAAACAACCAATTTCACAAAAACTCTTCAAGTATTTGTTCCTAATAGCAATCTTGAGCATTTATACAAACAGTTTATTTGCTCAACATATAATTAAGGGGACTGTTAAAGATGCTGGTACAGGTGAAACATTACCTGGGGTAAATATTCTCATAAAAGGCACAACCAGGGGAACCGTTACCGATTTCAATGGAAATTTCGTTTACGAATTGACAGTAAACGATAAAATCTTGGTTTTTTCATACCTAGGTTATGTAGATCAAGAGATCGAGATTACCAATCAAGTTCAAATGGATATTGCCCTTAAGGCAAAATCAACGGACATACAAGAGGTTGTTGTTGTTGGCTATGGAACTCAAAAAACAAAAGACCTAACAGCTCCAATTGTTACCGTTAAAGGTAGCGATTTGGCTAAACAGGTTACCTCCAATCCAATGAATGCACTGCAAGGAAAAGTTGCGGGAGTTCAAATAATAAGTTCTGGAATTCCAGGAAGTGGGGCAAGTGTAAAAATCCGAGGAGTAGGATCGATTGGTGATTACGCCTCCCCTTTATATATAGTAGATGGCGTTTTTGTTGACAATATTGATTTTTTGAGCACAGGTGATGTGGAAGAACTTACTGTTCTAAAGGATGCCTCGGCCTCAGCAATTTATGGTGTGAGAGCAGCAAATGGGGTCATATTAATTACAACAAAAAAGGGGAAAGTTGGAAAACCCTCAGTTAACTACGAAAGTTATTTTGGAGTTCAAACTCCAGTAAACATAATGCCAATGGCCACAAGGAATCAGTATGTAACACTCCTTAATGAGGCCAATGTTAATACACCCGGCTATGTTATAAAAAATCCTGAAGATTATCCTACAACAACGGATTGGTATCAAGAATTGGTTAGGCCAGCAGGTATAACAAGTCATAGCATCGACATTTCGGGATCTACAGATAAAACGTCATATTCCATCGGTGGAAATTTCATTTACCAGAATGGAATTATGGATACAAAAAATTACTACGAGCGATATAATATTCGAGGTCGACTAGACCAAACGGTTAATAACTACCTGAAAATTGGATTAAACACCATAATGTCGGACTACAATAGGCACATTCCAAACGATGCAGCCTTTTTCAGCGCTTATGTAAATCCTCCTGTTTATAATGTTTATGATGCTACCAATACCGCTGCTTATCCCATTAAGTTTGGTGCACCTCAAAAGTATAACTTTGGAAACCAATACGGTAATCCAGTTGCGGCTGCTTACTATGCCGACAATTTCGAAAAAGGACGCAAAAACATCTTTAGTATTTATGCCGATTTTGATATAATCAAGGAGAAATTATCCTTTAAAACATCCTATAACCAAGATCAGGGTACATGGAACACTCGATACTATACCCCTGAATTTTATGTTGGGGGATCGCAAGGAATTCGAAATTCAAACTTAAGTAAAACTGCAGGAAACTCATCAAAACAAATTATCGACAATGTGCTCAGTTTCAAGAATAGCAACTCAAATTCAAGTTACTCAATTCTATTAGGGCAATCAACAAGAATTGAAAAATGGGAAACGCTGAGTGGCTCGGCGCAAAGTGTACCAGGATTTGACGATCAGTCAAAGTATCTTGTGAATGGATCGTTTCGCGACAGATTCTCCTACGATGCTGCTG
>WBUV01000527.1 GCA_008933525.1 Bacteroidales bacterium
GTCCAGTATGTTTAAACTGTAACCGTAAAGTTCGTGGAAAACTATTTGAGCGTTTACAAGCACCTTCATACCCTTAGCCAGTTTTCTATTGGTCATCGACTCAAAGTAAGGTTTAAGCATTCGGTAGGTGTAGTTCCAAATGTTTGCTTTCGCTCGCGCTTTTATGGTGTCGGCCTCATCGTCTTTTTGGATGAGTTCCATGTAGCAATGGCCAGAGGAATGCTCGTTGATTTCGCTAATTTCGGCAATCACCCAGTAACTTTCAGGCAGCGACTTTGTGAGAACCTCTTTTACAAGTCTATTGATCTCAAAAAGTGTGAATTTTGTAGTTCCGTTGGTCATAGTCAGTATCTTATTCCTTTGCCGAGGTAAACGTTTTGGCTAGTTTTAACCCTGATTATATAGTTCCCCTTTGCAAGGTTTGGGATTGATTCTATCCTAAATATACTGTTTGTTACAATTTTTTTCGCTGTAAATACTTCGTTTCCAAGCATAGAAATCAATGAGCATTCGACCATTTCATTGTCAACTTCAGGGATTGAAACAAATAGGTTGTTTTCGAAGGGATTGGGGAACAGCTTCAGTGTCGCGTTATTACTGTTTGTGGGTTTTATTTCTGATGCTATTTCAAAATTTGGAATTCCGTAGCCTAGAGTGTTGTTTGGAGAATTCGCAATACTAGAGCTGGTTTTTATTAAATGAATAATTTCGTTTGCTTTTAGGTGGGGTTTTGCTTGCCATAAGCATGCAACCATACCTGCAATTATTGGAGCGGAAAACGATGTTCCATTTGCGAGACTAAATATTCCACTTGGATTAGCAACCACTGCGGCTTGCCCCATTGCGCATACATCTGGTTTTATTCGGTTGTCGGATGTGGGCCCAACCGAACTGAAGTATGCAATGTTGCCATATTTGTCGGTAGCTCCAACCGTGAGCACGGAGGGTGAGTCCGCTGGTGCAGAAATAAAATGCCAGGGGTCGTCGCCTTCATTTCCTGCGCTTACAACTACTACCATGCCTTTTGAGGATGCAATATTTGCTGCTTTTGTAATAGGTGTAGTATTCCCATTTAAATCGGCATAGGTGTGATTTTGATTTGTTATGTCAAAGGTTGAGTATCCAAGCGATGAATTAATTATATCAACTCCTGCGCTATCGGCAAACTCCGCGCCTGCTGCCCATGCGTATTCTTCATATATTTGTTCGAGATTTGCATTTTCGGTTCTAATAAGCCAGAATTTAGCACGAGGCGCTGTCCCAATTAGTTTACTTTCGCTGTATCCACCTATTGTTGATAATACCATTGTCCCATGGTAATGTTCGTTGTATAAGTTAGATGATGGATTAATAAAATCTTTTAAACCAAGTATTCGTCCGTGAACTCTTAAACTATCGAATGCTGTGTGGTTGTCTACATTCAGATATCCAGCATCGAGTAAAGCAATTTGGATGCCTTCGCCAAGGAAACCGTTGTTGTGCATTACCTGACCGTTCATTAGTTTTATTTGATCGAACGAAGGCCCATAATCTAGCTCTTGTTTGGCTGAGTTTTTATTGTTCCATTTAGGCAGATTGCTTACATCAATGCTTAGTTCTCCTCCAGTTTGCGAAGACTTAAATATTTTTTCAGTACCACTAACGAACGGAAGATTTTCGATTGAGTTAATTTGATCGCTATTAAAAACTGTTATGACAATTCCATTAAACCATCGTAGCGAGTAGTCTACATTAACCCCTGTTTGTGATACCTGCTGTATGTAAGAAGGGTTTACCGGTAAATCCTCTGCCGTAATATTTATGTTTTGTTTTGTTCTCCGCGTTATGGCTCTTTCTGATAAAAATGCTGAAGGGTTATTGATAGAGTATGGCGAATCGTTTTTATCCGTAAACTTTACAAAATATTTAGTCTGAGCCGCAATGTTTAGCGTCGAAAAAATAATGCCTGATAC
>WBUV01000528.1 GCA_008933525.1 Bacteroidales bacterium
GTATTCTGATTAAAATCATTTGTTGGTTATCATTAATAGTCTAATTTTGTAGTTAATCCCATTATCATTTATTCATTAGTTTTTTTGTTGATGCACTTTTTTGTAACTAGCGATAAGAAAATATTTACATAACACAACAGCTATGGCAGGTCCAAAGGGTTCAAAATATTACGATGTGTTTCTCGATTATAGTATTTTCCTTAGTAGAGAGGAAAGTAAAGAGTTGGTGCTTACCCATGAGCAGTTTCAGCTATTGCTGCTGATTGAGGAATTTGGTTCATTAACCGCTGCTGCAAAAAAAATGGATATAAGTTACCGTAAAGCGTGGGAGTTGGTCAGGCAGTCGGAGTTAAAGTTAAGCTTTACCCTTATCGATAAATCGCGAGGGGGGCGCGATGGAGGCCACTCAACATTAAACCCCGATGGTAAACTTTTGGTTGATGCGTATCGTCAGCTCCGCGATGAATTTGATGAGTCGGTTAAGCGTGTGGTGAAGAAATTCTTTCAAACTATTAATAAGTAGATTTATGCGTTTTTTTAAGTATTTGTTGTTTTTTGTTATTCCGTTTGCTCTGTTGGCCTGTAGCAGTAGTGAGTCTATAAAAGGCGAAATCATAATCTTTCACGCAGGAAGTCTTTCGATGCCAATGAAGGCTGCTGTTGACAGTTTTGCAAAGGTTAACCCTGATGTTAGGGTATACCTTGAGGCCGCAGGAAGTGTGGAGTGTGCACGAAAAATTTCGGATTTGGGTAAGCCCTGCGATTTGTTTTTTTCTGCCGATTATAAGGTTATCGAGAAGTTGCTAATAGATGGTTTTGCAACCTGGAGCATTCCCTTTGCTGGAAATGAGATGTCAATAGTTTATCACGATAAATCGAGATATGCTGACGAAATCAACTCAAGTAATTGGTTTGAGATACTTCAACGTGATGATGTGGCTTATGGACGAAGTGACCCCAATTCCGACCCCTGTGGATATAGAACTGTTATGACACTCCGTTTGGCCGATATGTATTATGCAAAAGATGGTATGTCGGAAATGATTTTGGCAAAGGACAATAAATATATGCGACCCAAGGAGGTTGATTTACTATCGATGCTTGAATCAGGAGTTCTGGATTACATATTTATTTATAAATCGGTTGCAATTCAGCACGGACTTAAGAGTTTGACGTTGCCTGTTGAAATAAACTTGTCGTCGCCATACTATAAAAGCAACTACGAGAAAGTTTCCGTTGAGGTTTTAGGTAAAACGCCAAAGTCAACCGTTACAATGGTTGGCGAGCCTATGGTTTATGGCTTAACAATGCCCAAGAACAGTAAAAATCCCGATTTGGCCATTGAGTTCGCCAAGTTCTTCCTTAGCCAGAATGGGGGATTGGCAATTCTAAAGCAGATGGGACAAACTCCTTTAGTACCAAGTTTAACAGCAAGTTTTGATAGCGTTCCAGAACCGCTTAAGGTGTTTGCATTAAAATAATTTAATTGTGACAGGTGACATATGACGGGTGACTGGGAAATGTATTATTAATTGTTTTATTTGTCACAAATCACTCGTCACCCGTCACTTTATAAAGATAATGATAAGCAAAGTATTCAAACATACGAACTTCTCTTGGTTTAGGCTAATAGCAGCCTTGCTGGGCGGATTGGTGTTGCTTTTTATTATATCGCCTTTACTTGGGATGATTATCTCAACTCCTGTAAAGAGTCTGATTGATACAGCGGCAGAGCAGGAGGTGATTGAAAGTATTTGGCTTACAATTTGGGTATCGATGGCGGCTACGGTTGTTTTTGCAATTTTGGCAATTCCGTTGGCCTACTTGCTTGCTCGCTACGACTTTCCCTTTAAAAGACTTGTGCTTGGAATTATCGATTTGCCCATAGTAATTCCCCATTCTGCCGCAGGTATTGCAATTCTTGGTTTTATTGCCCGCGATAGTTTTATGGG
>WBUV01000073.1 GCA_008933525.1 Bacteroidales bacterium
ATGTGTCAGTTTGACATCTTACATTTAAACCAATTACCATCAAAAGCGTTCCAATAAATAAATGCTTATGTAATGTCATAGTTATTGGCTTTATTTTTGTTGATAAACGCAATGCAAGCAAATTTGTTCATAATGTGTTTGCTGATAATGGCATAGTTGATTTATTACTAGATGTGTTTGAATAACTTTTTAAGTTATTTTTTGTTAACCGTTAACCTATTAATCTGATTGGCAATTATTTTTGTAAATAACAAAATCATAAAACGATGAAACGATTACTAACAATTACTTTCGGTATCCTATTGTCTGGATTGGCTGTAGCACAAAACGTTGAACAACGTGAACTCCCTTTTTTCGATAAAATAAGAGTTTCGGGCGAGATTAAAGTTTTCATTGAGAAAGGTGATAAAGAAATGGCCACCATTAAAGCCAACGAAATTCTTGTTTCCGATATTATACTTGAGGTTGTTGGTAAAACATTAGAGATTAAGCTTAAAAAAGATTCAAAGAAGCAAGCTAAAGCAGAGGTGTTTGTTAAGTATCGCGAATTACGCGATGTTTCAGTTGCTGCAGCAGCATACGTTAGCATGAACGATACGCTTAAGGTTGATAAGTTGGTATTGAACGTCATTACCACATCGGAGTTCGATAGCGATATTATTGCTAACACTATTGATGTTAAGGTAGGGCAGGGCTCTTCTGTTCGTTTGCGTGGAAGTGTTCGGAACTACGAGGCAACTGTTAACACGAAGGGTATTCTATCTGCTCTTGAATTAAAGGCCGATAGCGCTTTTGTTACTGTTGGTACTGGCGCAATTGCTAAAATATTTGCTAAAGAGTTTATTGAGGCAAATGTTCGTCCTGCTGGTAATTTAACCTATTCGGGTGAGCCTAAACAGAAGAATATTAAAACATCTGTTGGTTCAACAGTTCGAGAAGAATAGGATTTATCCTGATAAATAATTGTTCCAGAGTAGTTCTGGAACTTTTTTTTGAATTATTTTAACCAGATGGTTAAAATAATTGGTTAAAAATTTGGAAGCTGAAAAATCTCATAATATATTTGCCATATGGTTTAACCAAATGGTTAATTAATTATGACAGCAAAAAAAATAGAGAAAGACACTGAAAATAAGATTCTTGAGGCGGCCAAAAAGGTGTTTGTCCTCAAAGGATTGGATGGTGCGCGTATGCAGGAGATTGCCGATGAGGCGGGAATCAACAAGGCTTTGCTACACTACTATTTCCGTTCTAAGGACCAACTATTTATGATGATTTTTAAGGTCGAAATTGGAAATTTCTTTCCTCGTTTAATTCCTATTCTACTCTCAAAGGAAATGACTTTCGATCAGAAAATCTACCATTTTGTGGAGAATTACATCGACCTTTTCCTAAAAAATCCATTCCTGCCAACCTTTATAATCCGTGAAATAAACCGTAACCCACAAATGGTTGCTCAGTTCTTCATAGAAGCAGGAATAGAATCAAACAATTTTAAACAAATAATTGCTGGGTTTGCCGGCGAGTTGGGGATTAGCCCTAAAGAAGCATTTCACCTAATTATTAACACTGTTAGTGCTTGCATATTCCCATTTGCTGGTCGACCAATTATTGAGCAGGTTTTCTTTGATGGGAATACAGCAGAGTATAACCACTTTCTAGAAGAGCGGAAGAAATTTGTTGCGGAGTTTGTGGTGAATTCAATTAAAGGAAGAATGATTAATACTAAATAACGATGAGAGGGTCAATTTTAAAATCAGCATTTTTATTTATTGCGATGTTACCTGTTGTGGCCTATTCGCAGGATACGCTTTCCCTGTCGGGTTTGCTAAAGAGTATGCAGCAGAATAGTTCTCTTTACAAGATAATGCCAGCAACAGACTCTATCTACGCTTTGCGTAAATCTAACATTAAGGTAAATTATTTGCCCCGTGTGGATTTTAATGCGGAGGCTACTTGGCAATCGGATGTTACACAAATGAACATTCCAATACCTAATATTTCAATTCCTTCGCCCGATAAGGATAACTATAAAGTAACAGTTGATGTTAGCCAGTTAATTTGGGATGGTGGAGCAACAACCTCAAGGTTGAAATCGGAAGAGAATGTTCGATTACTAGAGCAGAACAATGTTGATAATGAACTTTACGTGCTTAAGGATAGGGTTGCCTCACTATATTTTGGTTTATCATCCATAGATATTGCTGTTCAGCAATTGAGAATTATGGAAGGTGAATTGGATAAGCGCATTGCTGAAATACAGGCAGGTGTGAACGCTGGTGCAATTCTTGAATCAGCACTTATTGCTTTGCAGGCCGAGAAATTAAGGATAGGCCAGAGTGTAGATGCAAACCTAGCGCAGCGCGATAACTTGGTAGAATCAATTTACTCCATTACAGGTACAAGAATCGGAGAGCAGTCTGAAATTAAGTTGCCGAACTTAACCGTTCCAACCAACAATCAGTGTAACAGACCCGATTATAAAACTTTCGATTTACAGAAGGGCTATCTCGCTTCAACATCAAAAATATTGTCGAGTAAACGAATGCCAACACTTGCTGCATTTGCCAAGGCTGGTTATGGGAAGCCGGGTTTAAATATGCTCTCGAGCGAGTTTGATACTTACGCCATACTGGGTGCGCGCTTATCGTGGAATATTTGGGATTGGAATAGCACATCGCGTGAGCGCCAGAACATCAAAATACAGCAGAATATTATGGAGTACCGTCGCGATCTATTCGATGACAATTACAATTCGCAGGTAAAGTCTTCAATAGCGCAAATCAACTCTTTGGAGAAGCAAATATTAAGCGATGAAAAGATTGTTCAACTCCTTGAGAAATCTGTTCAGGTCTCTGCATCGCAGTTGAAGAACGGAACAATAACATCTGCGACTTATCTGTCAGATTTTAACAGCCTTTTGCGAGCAAAAATCGATATGAGTTTGCGAAAAGTAAAACTCTCGCACGAAAAGGTGAAACTTTATTTAACAATGGGTTTAGATATTAACGAATAAAAATATAAGGATATGATTTTCAGTAGAATTAAATATTTGTCGATGTTACTTGCAGTTGTGGTTATTTCATCGTGCGGTAGCAAGAATGGTGAATCCGATGCATATGGAAATATTGAAACCGATGATGTTACTGTTTCGTCGGAGGTTGGTGGTAAGTTGGTACAGCTTAAAGTAGATGAGGGTGATATTGTTATGAAAAATCAACCAATCGCATTGGTTGACACCGTTCAGCTTCAACTTAAGTTAAATCAGCTATACGCTCAGTCCGATGCTTCCAAAGCAAAGTTACAGAGTATTAATGCCCAGGTGGCAGTTCAGGAGGAGCAGGTTAAGGTGATTAAAGTTGAACTCGATAGAGTTAAACGCTTGATGGCCGATAGCGCTGCAACTCAGCGTCAGTTGGACGATGTAGAAGGACGTTATAGTATTGCAGTACGTCAAAAAAATAGCATTGAGGTTCAACGTAGCGGTGTAACTGCTGAAATGGCAGCAATTACTGCACAAATTGACCAAGTTAATGACCAAATAAATCGCTGTAAAATTCTATCGCCTACATCTGGAACCGTAGTGGCTCGATATATTCGCGAGGGCGAATTGGTAACTACCGGAAAACCTATGTGCCGTGTGGCAAAACTCGATACCGTTTATGCTCGAATTTATATAGATGAAACTCAACTCGCCGATTTTAAAATTGGAACAACAGTTAAGGTAATAACCGATGGTGCTGAAGGAAAATTAATAGAGAATGATGGAACTATTACCTGGATTGCATCGGAGGCCGAGTTTACTCCAAAAGTAATACAAACACGCAATGAGAGAGTTAACTTGGTATATGCCGCAAAAGTGCGTATTCCTAACATCTCGGGTATTTATAAAATTGGAATGCCTGTAGAGGTACGATTGGTAAAAGCGTTGTAGCACTCAATAACTCAATCACTTATTTTCTCATTAACTTAATCACTCAATACCCCAAGATGAGTATTATCAAAATAACCAACGTTTCAAAATCCTATGCCACAGTTAAGGCATTAAAGGATATAACCTTAAGTGTGGAGCGTGGCGAACTATTCGGTTTAATTGGCCCTGATGGTGCAGGGAAGACCACCTTGATGAGGATTTTGACTACGCTTCTGCTACCCGATAAAGGAAGCGCACAGGTTTGCGAGTTGGATGTGGTTAACTATTACCGAAAGGTTCGAAACATCCTTGGGTATATGCCTGGTCAATTCTCACTTTATCAGGATTTGAGCGTGGAGGAAAACCTGAAATTCTTTGCAGGTGTTTTTGGAACCACCATTGAGGAGAATTATCATCTTATTGAGGATGTTTATAAGATGCTTGAGCCATTTAAAAATCGTCCTGCTGGCAAACTTTCCGGTGGCATGAAACAGAAATTGGCGCTTTCGTGTGCGTTAATTCACAAGCCTGAGGTTCTAATTCTGGACGAGCCAACAACAGGTGTTGATGCTGTTTCGAGGAAGGAGTTCTGGGGTTTACTCCGTAAGTTGAAAGCCGAAGGAATTACAATTTTGGTTTCCACAGCCTACATGGACGAAGCATCGCTTTGCGATAGGGTTGCATTGATACAGAAAGGCGAAATACTGGGAGTTAATAAACCTGAACAATTTGCAAAGGAGTATCCATACAGATTATTCAGCATTGAGCATCCCGATGTTACATTGAAACTGAATGAGGTGCGAGGGTTTAATTCGTGTAAGGGTGCGTACCTGTTTGGCGGAGTGTTACACTTTTCGTCGATAAATAACAATGAAACACCCGAAGGTATAATAAACCAGTTGAATGGAATTGGAATTTCGAATCCAATTGTAAAATCCATTGACGCTGGAATTGAGGATTGCTTTATTCAGATGATGGAGAGTTAGTTTTAGTGAGTAGGTTATTGAGAGAATAAGAGAATAAGTGATTGAGATATTAGGTTGTTGGAATGTTTTTCTCTTCTAACTTCCATCTTCCAACTAAAATGAAAAACATGGCTAATTCAAAAAACGATATCGTAATTGAGGTTAAGGACTTGGTGAAGCGCTTTGGTAGTTTTGTGGCCGACGACCATCTTACCTTCAATGTTTACAAAGGCGAAATATTTGGCTTTTTGGGAGCCAATGGCGCCGGTAAAACAACTGCAATCCGTATGCTATGTGGTTTGCTGCAACCAACATCGGGCGATGTAAAAGTGGCAGGTTTCGATGCATACACACAATCGAATTTAATTAAGGCAAATATTGGCTATATGAGCCAAAAATTCTCGTTGTACAACGATTTAAGTGTTTGGGAGAATATTAGGTTTTTTGGTGGGATTTACGGTTTATGGGGAAAGGAACTCAAGTATAGAGCCGATGAGTTAATCAACAATTTACAGATGAACGATTCTAGGGATGTGCTGATTAGCTCGTTACCTCTTGGCTGGCGTCAACGACTATCGTTTGCAGTATCGATGATTCATAAACCACCAATCGTTTTTCTGGATGAACCAACTGGTGGGGTTGACCCAATTGCCCGTAGGCAATTCTGGGAGATGATTAACGAAGTTGCAGCCTCAGGAACAACAGTATTTGTTACAACACACTATATGGACGAGGCAGAGTACTGCCATAGAGTAGCGATTTTGGTCGATGGTAAGATGGTAGCGCTCAATACACCTGCAAATTTAAAGAAGGAGTATTCTGCAAGCAGCATGAATGAGGTATTTATATCGTTGGCACGTCAAGGACAGAGGGTGGAGTAGAGAGTTAAAAGTTAAAAGTTAAAAGTTAAAAGTTAAAAGTTAAAAGTTAAAAGTTAAAAGTTAAAAGTTAAAAGTTAAAAGTTAAAAGTTAAAAGTTAAAATAAAACCTTAAAGCCTAATAGTCAATTAATCTCAACACCATTAACGAACAACGAATAACGAACAACTACTATGGTACACAATAGATTTAGAGATTTCCTTGTAAAGGAGTTCAAACATATAATCCGCGACCCCCGCACTTTACTCATTGTAATTCTGATGCCCGTATTGCAACTGATAATATTTGGATACGTTGTATCCAACGAGATATCGGATGCCAGGATTGCCATTTACGACAAATCCAACGATTACTTGAGTCAGAAGTTAACCCAGAAGTTAGCTGCATCGGGATACTTTTTGCCAGTGCGTAACATTAAAACCGATGCTGAAATTGACCAAGCATTCAAGGCTGGCGATGTTAAGTTGGTTATTGTTTATGAACCAAACTTTGCCGAGAATTTTATTCGGAATAACAAGGCCGATGTACAAATCATTACCGATGCATCGGAACCGAACACGGCAAGTATTTTGGCTAACTATGCTCAGGCAGTAATAACAACATTTACCAACGAGCAGAATAATAATGGAATTTCAGCCAATAGGCTCGATATCCGCTCAAGAATGCTTTACAACGAGGAACTGAAGGCCGTTTATATGTTTGTTCCCGGAACAATGGTGCTTATACTTATGCTTATTACCGCAATGATGACCTCCATTTCCATTACCAGAGAGAAGGAATTGGGTACGATGGAGATTCTGCTGGTTTCGCCATTGCGCCCTTCGCAAATAATATTTGGTAAGGTTTTACCATACGTGAGTTTGGCATTCTTTAATACAATCGTCATACTATTAATGGGTTACACTGTATTTGGGTTGCCGTTACGCGGAAGTTTGGCTCTTTTGCTTTTAGTTTGTTTCATTTTTATACTCCTTGCCCTATCGTTAGGTATTTTAATATCAACCTTGAGCAAAACACAGGCCATAGCAATGTTTATGTCGATGTTTGCTTTAATGCTTCCCACCATTCTTTTGTCGGGTTTTATTTTTCCAATCGAAAATATGCCTAAGGTTCTACAATGGTTGAGTTTAGCAATGCCTCCACGTTGGTTTTTATCAGCATTAAAAACTATTATGATAAAAGGGGAGGGCTTTGCTTATGTTTGGAAGGAGATTGCCATAATGTTAGGAATGACAGCCTTTTTCCTAGCCTTAAGTGTGAAAAAATTTAAAGTGAGGTTAGAGTAGAATGTTAAAAGTTAAGGGTTCGTAGTATGTTAACTTAATAACTTATTAATCAATTACTCAATTACTATAATGAAAACAATACTATTTATACTTCAGAAAGAATTCATTCAGATATTCAGAAATAAGGCAATGTTGCCAATAATATTTATGTAGCCAATTGTGCAGTTGCTTATATTGGCTAATGCTGCAACTCAGGAGATGAAGAATATCAACCTTGCTGTTGTGGATTTTGATAATTCAAAAACTTCAAGGGAACTTATCAATGCATTCGGTAACTCGCCATTCTACACAATTATTCCAGTAAAGCAATCCGTAAATAGTGCAATGGATAAGGTTCATAACAGTCAGGCCGATGCTATTCTTGTAATTGAGGACGATTTTGAGGAGAAGATTGTGAAAAGTGAAAAGGTCGATTTGCAGTTACTGGTTAATGCAATAAATGGCACGGCAGCATCGCTGATAAATGGATATACATCATCAATTGTTACAGGGTATTCTGCTAAAATAGGAATTCAAAATGTTGAACAGTTTAAGCCCGCAATAGCAACAAAGGTAAGGCACTGGTACAATCCTGAGTTAAACTATAAACTTTATATGGTTCCGGGTATTCTGGTAATATTGGTAACGGTTGTGGGGATGTTTTTAACCGCACTAAACATTGTGCGCGAAAAGGAGTTGGGAACCATTGAGCAGATAAATGTTACGCCAATTAAGCGTTATCAGTTTATACTAGGAAAGCTAATTCCATTCTGGATTATAGCACTTTTTGAGTTGGCATTTGGCCTACTCATTGCCCGATTAGTGTTTAACTTAACCATTGCGGGTAGTATTCCATTGCTTTTTGGCTTTGCATCAATATACTTGTTGGTAGCACTATCGGGAGGGTTGATTCTTTCTACAACAGCCGATAATCAGCAGCAGGTAATGTTTATGTCGTATTTCTTTATGATTCTTTTTATACTGATGAGCGGATTGTTTACTTCCACCGAAAGTATGCCTCAGTGGGCACAGTTATTCAATAAAATAAACCCACTCTATTACTTTATGGACGTGAACCGGATGGTAATTCTCAAAGGCTCTAATTTTGCCGATATCAAGGTGCAATTTGTTTTTATCTCAATACTAGCCTTACTAACACTAACATGGGCAGTGTTAAGGTATCGGAAAACATCAAACTAAAAGGTTGAACTATTCCTTTTTATGCTAAATTTGTATAAAAAGGTGTGATGTTTCGCAGGGCAACACTTACAATTTTATTAGCAATTATGTGCTTAACCACCTACTCTCAGGAGGTTGAGCCATTGTTGTTTGCCGATACTTCAATCCTCGATATAGAGTTACACTACAATTTTGATGAGTTAAAGCGCGATTACGACAACGATCCCAATTATCATTCTGCAGAATTGCGTTATAAAAACAATTGGGGAGGAATGGCAAGATTTGATGTTGAAATCAAAACCCGAGGAATATTCCGAAGAAACCCTAATAATTGTTCTCAGCCACCTTTATGGTTAAGATTCAATAGCAAGGATGTTCGCAACACTCCTTTTGAGAGAATTAACAAAATGAAATTGGTGCTTCAATGCTATGATCGATCTAGTTATGACCAGTTATTATTAAAGGAATTTTTGGCCTACAAAATTTATAGTATTGTTTCACCTAACAATTATAAAGTAAGGATTGCTAGGGTAACTCAAATTGATAGAATTACCAACAACAAAATTGTTATGTATGGTTTTTTTATTGAGCCTGCAGATATGATGGCATCAAGATTGAAAGGAAGGTTAGATGATCGTAAGAATATTCATCCAAATGCATGTAACAAGTCCGAAACAACTCGTATGGCAATATTTCAGTATATGATAGGACATACCGATTGGTCGATAAAAGCACTGCATAACATTACTTTGATTGAACCCGCTGATGCTGCACCTCCTATTCCAGTTCCTTTCGATTTTGATTTTTCTGGAATAGTTGATGCCCCTTATGCTTTACCAGCAGAGCATTTGCCTATCAAGTCTGTTAGGGAACGCTATTTCAATGGATATTGCAGATCTCTAGAGGAGTTTAAGGTGGAAGTTGACTACTTTAATTCTAAAAAGGAGGAAATAATTGACTGCATAAAATCGTTTTACCTGATAGATGCTAAAAATAGGAGCAGAGTGATCGACTATGTTAACGAGTTTTACGATATCATAAATGATGATAAAATGGTAAAAAAAGAATTTATTGAAGGTTGTAGAACAGATTAGTGAAACTTTGCGTAGAAATATTAAATTTTTTTCTTTTTTTTGTTAATTGGTTTCTTGGGATATTATTGCATAAGAATAATGAGACAACTCAAACATATTAGCCATTTCGCATTTCTACTATTATTGATTTTATCGATAGTTGCTCCCTCTAAACAACTCTATTCGCAGGGAGCACTAAAAGTCTATGTTCGATTGATTATAAAAAAGGGTGAAACTGCAGGTTCGAAAATTGTGCTTTACAAGAATGGGCAGATTACCGAGGAGGTTCCTTTAAAAAGCGGACGCTTTGAGTTAAACTTGGAATATAACAATGAATTCATTTTATCGTTCGAGAAACCTGGTTACGTTACCAAGAAGATAGCGATTGACACCAATGTTCCCGGCGCTTTTCGTAAGGACATTGAACAGGTTAAACAGTTCGAGGTGGAACTTTTTAAGCAGGCCAACGAAAAGGAACTTCTGATATACAAAAATCCTGTTGCTAAAGTTCGATATGCCTCAGATATAGATGATTTTGACTACGACATCGATTACTCAAGCACCATTCAAAAGCAAATAGATAAAGAAACCAAAGCGTTGGCTGAGGAGATTAAAAAGCAGGAGAAGGAAGAAGCAGTAAAGGCCGAAGAGGCAAAAAAACAACAACTCCTAGCCGAAGCCCAAAAGCGTAAGGAAGAGGAAGACGCTAAGAAAAAGGCTGAAGCAGAGGCTAGACAAAAGGAAGCTGAACGAATTAAGGCGGAGGCTGCTGCTCGAGCATTAGCCGAGGCAAAAGCAAAAGAAGAAGCAAAGAAAAGAGAAGAGGAAGCTGCGTTGAAGGCTGCCGAGGAAACTCGTAAACGGCAGGAAGAAGAGGCTAAGAAAATTGCCGAACAAAAGCGATTGGATGAAGAAGCTCGAATAAAAGCTGCCGAAGAGGCAAAACGCAAAGCAGAAGAAGAAGCAAAAAAAATTGCCGAACAGAAAAGACTTGAGGAAGAAAGAATAAAACAGGAAGCAGAAAAGACTCGTTTAGCAGAGGAAGCTAAAAAGAAGGCTGAGGATGAAGCCCGGAAGAAAGAGGAGGAGCGAATAAAGAAAGAAGCAGAGGAACGTGCTATTGCTGAAGCAAAGGTAAAAGAGGAGGCTCGTAAAAAAGAGGAGGAAGCTCGTGTAAAAGCCGCCGAAGAAGCACGAATTAAGGCTGAAACTGAAGCAAAAAAAATAGCTGAACAGAAACGTTTGGAGGAAGAGACCCGTCTTAAAGCTTTAGAAGAATCTAAGCGCAAAGCGGAAGAAGAGGCAAAGAAGATTGCAGAACAAAAACGTATAGAGGAAGAAAGAATTAAACAGGAGGCAGAAAAAACTCGTCTTGCAGAGGAGGCTAAAAGAAAAGCAGAGG
>WBUV01000074.1 GCA_008933525.1 Bacteroidales bacterium
GGTTAGGATGAGCTCACACGATGCTCATTACGGTGGAAATTTAGTTGATGGCGCATAAATGCTTCAACTTTTTGGCGATGTGGCAACTGAACTTTTGATTAGACACGATGGCGACGAAGGTCTTTTCAAAGCATACGATAACGTTGAGTTTATTGCTCCTGTTTATGCAGGCGATTACATTGAGGCTGTTGGCGAAATTACCAATGTTGGTAATACTTCCAGAAAGATGACTTTTGAGGCTCGTAAGGTAATTGTTCCTCGTCCCGATATTTCAGACTCCGCTTGCGACCTTCTTGCAGAACCTATTGTTGTTTGCCGTGCAAGTGGTACCTGTGTTGTTCCAAAAAATTGTCAACGTAAATAACCAACCTAGTTATGGAAAAACTAATTATCACCGCTGCTATTTGTGGCGCCGAGGTAACCAAGGAGCAAAACCCTGCGGTTCCTTACACCGTTGAGGAGATTGTAAGAGAAGCTAAATCGGCAGTTGATGCTGGTGCAGCCATTGTTCACCTCCACGTTCGTTGGGACGATGGTAGACCTACTCAGGATAAGGGTCGTTTTAAGGAGTGCATTGACGCTATCTATAAGGTTTGCCCCGATGTGATTATTATTCCATCTACTGGTGGTGCCGTTGGAATGACCGCCGAGGAGCGTTTACAGCCAACCGAGCTGCCAATTGAAATGGCCACACTTGATTGCGGTACCTGCAACTTTGGCGACGAGGTATTTGAGAATACCATGCCAATGATGCGCGACTTTGGTAAGCGTATGATGAATAATAACATAAAGCCAGAGTACGAGTGCTTTGAGATGGGTCATTTGGACACAATCCTGAATATGGTTAAAAAGGGACAAGCTCCAGGTGCTCCCCTACATTTCAACTTTGTACTTGGTGTTCCTGGTTGTACTCCAGCAACAGTTAGTAACCTTGCTTGGTTAGTTAATGCAATTCCAGCAGGTTCAACTTGGTGTGCTACAGGTGTTGGTCGCCACGAGTTCTTACTAGCTGCTCCTGCTATTGCTATGGGCGGTAACGTAAGGGTTGGTTTTGAGGATAATCTTTACCTTGAAAAAGGCGTGCTTGCAAAATCCAACGGTGAGTTAGTTGCCAAGGTTGTTCGCATTGCAAGGGAACTAGGACGCGAAGTGGCAACATCGGCCGAGGCTAGAGAAATTTTAGGTCTGAAGAAAAAATAGTATTAATAATATAAATAATTTGATAAAATGAAGAAGGGAAATAAGTACGGAACCCACAGGGTTATTGAGCCAAAAGGTGTTTTACCTCAACCAGCTAATAAGATTGACAACAATATGGATGAGATTTACGATAACGAAATTCTCATCGATGTTCAAACATTAAATATTGACTCAGCATCGTTTACCGACATTGAGGCTCGCGCTAATGGCGACCACAAGAAGATTGCTGAAATTATGATGGAAATTGTTGCTAAGCAAGGAAAGCACCGTAATCCTTGGACTGGTTCAGGTGGTATGCTACTTGGTACCGTTGAGAAAATTGGCGATGCTCTTGCGGGTAAAATCGACCTAAAGGTTGGCGATAAGATTGCTACTTTGGTTTCTCTATCATTAACTCCACTTCGTATTGACAAAATCAAAGAAATCCGTGCTGATGTTGACCAAGTTGATATCGATGGCAAGGCTATTCTTTTCGAGAGCGGTATCTATGCAAAAATTCCTTCAGATATTCCTGAAAAACTTGCTCTTTCGGCTCTTGACGTTGCTGGAGCTCCTGCACAAACCGCAAAACTTTGCAAACCTGGCGATACAGTTCTAATCATTGGTGCTGGTGGAAAATCGGGTATGCTTTGCTGCTACGAGGCTAAAAAACGCGTTGGCGTAACTGGTAAGGTTATTGGCCTTTGCCACAGCCAAAAGAGTGCCGATAGATTAATTGGTCTTGGTTTCTGCGACCACGTTTTCACTGCCGATGCAACTCAACCAGTTCCAGTTCTTGAGAAAATGGAAGAGTTAACAGGTGGTCAAATGGCTGATGTTACAATCAACAACGTAAACATTCCTGACACTGAGATGACTAGCGTTCTTTCTACAAAGGATACTGGTGTTGTTTACTTCTTCTCAATGGCAACAAGCTTTACAAAAGCTGCATTGGGTGCTGAGGGTGTTGGTAGCGATGTAACTATGATTGTTGGTAATGGTTACACCAAGGGTCACGCTGCTATTACACTTGAGATTCTTCGCGAAAGCGAGAAACTTCGTAAGGTATTCACAGAGCTTTACGCATAATATTTTCCGTGAGTTTGATGTAAGTTGTCATCCCTGATAAACCATACATCAAACTCTCGTTTTTAATTGATGTTTCAAATTCATAGTAAGCACTTTATATGAAGCAAGGATGTAGATACGGAACTCATAGAGTTTTAGAGCCAAAGGGAACTTTACCACAGCCAGCACAAAAGCTCGATAACACCATGGAGCTTTACGATAATGAGATGCTGATTTCGGTAAAAACGCTGAATATAGATTCCGCTAGCTTTACTCAAATCAAAACGGCTTGCAATGGCGATACCGACCGTATGGCTAAAATGATTACCGACATTGTAGCTGAGCGTGGAAAAATGCAGAATCCTGTTACTGGTTCTGGGGGTATGCTTATTGGTAAAGTTAAGGCCATTGGCCCTAATTTTCCGGCTGCAGGAGTAAAGATAGGCGATACAATTGCTACGCTGGTTTCGCTTTCGCTTACACCGCTGAAAATTCATAAAATTATCAGTGTAAATCCCAAAAACGATCAGGTGGATGTTGAGGCCGAAGCTATTCTTTTTGAAAGCGGCATTTTCGCTGTCCTTCCCAATGATATACCTGAGAAACTAGCTCTTGCAGCACTCGATGTTGCTGGCGCACCAGCACAGGTAGACCGTTTGGTTAAAGAGGGCGATACCGTGTGCATTATTGGCGGTGGTGGTAAATCGGGTGTGCTTTGTTGCTATCAAGCAATGCAGAATGCTACACGTACAGGAAAGGTTATTGTAGTGGAGTATTCGGAGGAAAACGCTCGCCGAATTTCTGAAATGAAATTGGCCGACCACGTTATTATTGCCGATGCAACAAATGTAATGGACGTTTACAACAAGGTTACTGCCATTACTGGCCCAAGGGGTTGCGATGTGGTTATCAACAACGTGAACGTTCCTAACACTGAGATGACATCAATTCTTATTACCAAAGGTAACGGATGCGTTTACTTCTTCTCAATGGCTACCTCGTTTACAAAGGCGGCTCTTGGTGCAGAGGGTGTTGGTAAGGATATCAACCTAATTGTAGGAAATGGTTATGCAAAAGGTCACGCTGACCTTACTCTTAGCATAATTAGGGAATCAGAGGATATACGTAATTTATTTAATAAACTGTATGTTTAATTTTCAGAATAAAAGCAGACGTCAGGAGTTTTTTCCTAACGTATCGGACAACGATTGGAACGACTGGAAGTGGCAGGTTCGCAATCGCATCGAGACACTTGAGGAGTTAAAAAAGTACATCAACTTAACCGCTGAGGAGGAAGAGGGTATTCGTAAATCGCTACAAACCCTTCGTATGGCTATCACTCCATACTACCTATCGTTGGTTGACCCAAATAACCCAAACTGCCCAGTTCGTAAGCAAGCAATCCCCTCTGCTGCGGAGACACACACTTCGGCAGCCGATTTGTTGGACCCATTGCACGAGGATGGCGATTCACCAGTTCCTGGCCTAACACACAGATATCCTGATAGGGTTCTTTTCCTCATCACCGATATGTGCTCAATGTACTGCCGCCACTGTACTCGTCGTAGGTTTGCAGGTCAAAAAGATGCAGCAACTCCAAAGGATAATATCACTAAAGGGATTGAGTATATTGCAAATCACCCAGAGGTGCGCGATGTTCTACTTTCTGGTGGTGATGCACTACTTGTAAGCGATGGTATTTTAGAAGATATTATTGCTCGCCTTCGTGCAATTCCTCACGTGGAAATTATCCGAATTGGAAGCCGTGTTCCAGTGGTTCTTCCACAGCGTATTACCGACGATTTGGTGAATATGCTTAAGAAGTATCACCCAGTATGGCTAAACACTCACTTCAATCACTCTAACGAGGTTACACCCGAGAGCGTTGAGGCTTGTAACAAACTTGCCAATGCAGGTGTGCCACTAGGAAACCAATCGGTTCTGCTTCGTGGAGTTAACGATTGTCCAAACGTGATGAAGAAGTTGGTTCACAACTTGGTTAAGATGCGTGTTCGTCCTTACTACATCTATCAATGCGACCTTTCGATGGGTCTTGAGCACTTTAGAACACCTGTTTCTAAAGGTATCGAGATTATTGAGAGTTTGCGTGGACATACTTCGGGTTATGCAGTTCCAACATTTGTGGTTGATGCTCCAGGCGGCGGTGGTAAAACACCTGTTATGCCTCAGTACGTTATATCGCAAATGCCGGGCAAGGTTATCCTTCGTAACTTTGAGGGAGTTATTACAACCTACACTGAGCCTACCGATTACAAGAACGAGTGCCAGTGCGATGATTGCAAAAGCCATAAATTTGAGGATGGTATTGCAGGCCTAATGCACGGCGACCAGCTTTCAATTGAGCCAGAGAAGTTGACCCGTAAAATGAGGAATATTCATTAATAAGTTCTAGCGCGAAGACGCATTGCTACTCTTTTTTGGTTTTTTTACCGATTTTAGATTAGAAAAATGCGTCTTCGTGTTTTTTATAAGTAAAAATGAGGGCGAATTAGGATGCCATTCATTGATGATGTGCTCACCTACAAAAGCCTTTCAATTGTAGGGCTCGAGAAGAATACTGGCAAAACGGAGTGTCTTAACTATGTTCTTGGTAGGCTAAAGGATATGGATAAGCGGATTGCTCTTACGTCAATTGGGATTGATGGCGAGAGTCGCGATATAGTCACAAACACTCAAAAACCAGAGATTCGCATCTACAAGGGAATGATTTTTATATCGGCGGAGAAGCACTACTTGCAACGCCAAATAACATCCGAGATTTTAGACGTAAGTAACATTCATACTTCGCTTGGTAGGCTTGTTATTGCAAAGGCAATAAGTTCCGATAAGGTTTTACTTTCAGGTCCACCCGATACGCACTGCCTAAAAGCAATAATTGCGGAGATGAATAGGTACAATGTCGATTTAACCATTGTTGATGGTGCATTATCGAGGCTAAGCCTTGCATCGCCAGCGGTGACCGAGGGAATGGTGCTTGCCACGGGTGCGGCTTACTCTGCAAATATCCCAGAGTTGGTTCGCAAAACCAAGTACGTGGTGGATTTAATAAATCTACCTGAGGTTGAGCCAGAATTAAAGCGAAAACTCGATTTTGTGGAATCGGGAATATTTGCGGTTGATGCCGAAAGTAACCTGCACGACCTTAAAGTGCAGTCGGTTTTTATGCTTGAAAAAGCAAAGGATAAAATTTTCAGCTATGGGAATAGGCTGTTTGTTGCAGGCGCTACAAGTAATAACCTATTCGAATTTCTGCGGATGCAGAAAAATATGGCTAACATTGAGTTGATTGTTAAGGATTTTACTAAGATATTTGCTACTCCCGATGTGTACTACTCCTTCGTCAAAAAAGGAGGGAAGGTAAGGGTGGCAACCAAAACAAAGCTTGCGGCGGTTTGCATAAATCCAACATCGCCACAGGGTTATAGGTTGAGCTCCGATGAGCTCAAGGCGGCTATGCAGGATGCCTTGCAGATGCCGGTGTACGATGTAAAAAAGTTAAAGTGATGCAGCTGAAAAGTGCGCTAACCGAGATTTCAGGACTACGCTATATGGTGGATAAACTCGATATTAAATCGGGTTTAGGTCATCGCGTGTTGCTGGCATCGCCATTTTTTGTTAGCCAAAAGGATGTGCTTTACCAGCTGCAACAGGTTGCACAAGCGGTTGATGCTTTCAACAGAAGTGAGCACAAGGAAACCTTCGATAAGGTTGCCATAAAGCTATCGCAGGTTCGCGATATTGCCGGGACAATCAAGAACATTCAGAAGCACCTAACGCTGAACGATATTGAACTTTTCGAGGTGAAAAGTTTTGCCCTGCTGGCCAATGAGATTCGGGATTTAACCTCGTCGGTAGAGTTCCTTCACAGCAAACTACCCAACCTCAATAAGGTTATTGCAATTCTCGACCCAGAGAATACTCGAATTCCTTCGTTCTACATCAATAGTGCTTTTGCACCCGAACTTACTGAACTGCGCAAAAAGTTGGCTAGCGTTGAATTCTCCATTGAAGATTTGGAGAAAACAAATACCGATAGCAATAAGCAATATCAGCAATCAGAAGAAATCAGAGCCAAAATAACGGAGATAGAGGATGGTGTTAGGCAAAACCTATCGGAACAGCTGCATGGTTTTGCATCGGAGCTGAACGAGGCTTTGGTTGCAGTTGCCAATATCGATATACTTATTGCAAAGGCAAAGCAAGCTATCTACGAGAGGTTGATTATGCCCGAGATTGTTGCCGATACAACATCGTACAGCGGACTATTCTACCCTCAACTTAAGGAGTTGCTTGAGCTGGAGAAAAGAAGGTATCAACCCATTGATGTTGAAATTCACAAAGGAACCTGTTTAATTACAGGCGCCAATATGGCTGGTAAAACGGTTCTGCTCAAAACACTTGCGTTGAGTCAGGCTCTGTGCCAGTACGGTTTTTTTGTACCTGCTTCAAGTGCAAAAATTGCCTTGGTGGAGCAGATTCTTTTCAGCATTGCCGACGAGCAATCGGAACTATCGGGGTTATCGTCATATGCTGCCGAGATGCTGAAGGTGAACCAAATTGTGCAGATGGCCAAAAAGCAGCATCCGCTTTTGGTGCTGATTGATGAGTTGGCTCGTACCACCAATCCAACTGAAGGACGTGCCATTGTTAGCGCTGTGGCAAACTACTTGAACGGTTGTAATGTAAAAGCGGTTATCACAACGCACTATAGCGGTTTAAGCACCCAATGCCGTAAGCTAAGGGTTAAGGGTTTTATTGAGGATAGCAAGGATGCCACAATCACCGTTAAGAACATTGGCGATTATATCGATTACTCGCTAATTGACGATGATGGAAGCAACGTTCCGCATGAAGCGTTGCGAATTGCACAGATACTTGGCGTTGATGCTGATGTAATTTCCGAGGCATCGAGGTTGATGGAAACGAATAGTAAACAATAAACTGGAATATATATTACCCCCTCAAGGGTTCCAAACCCTTGAGGGGATTTAAATAACAATCGATAACAAACATAAAAACTATAAACTTCGAATACAGTTATGCAGAAGAGCAAGTTAGGTCTCGATTTTGAGAAAGTTGGCTATGCTAAAAACATCGCGAAGAAAATTGCTGGCGATGTTCAAAGCTTTGTGGAGAATTACACAACTGTGGCCGTGGAGCGTACGCTCTGCCGCTTGTTGGGAATTGATGGAATTGATGCCAATGCAGTTCCTCTCCCCAATGTGCTTGTTGACTCCCTAAAGGAGAAAGGGGTACTTGGACAAGGCGTTATTTTCTACATCGGAAACGCCATTGTTGAAACAGGTTTAAATCCACAGCAAATTGCCGAGCAGGTTGCTGAAGGTAAGCTGGATTTAACCACTCTAACAATTCATCCAAAGGAGAAGATTGATGCGGCTATTATGCCAATCGTAAACGCAAGCCTCGATAGGATTAAATCGCGTAGGGCTCGCCGCGAGAACTATTTGAAAACAATTGGCGAGGGTTCAAAACCTTACCTTTACGTGATTGTTGCTACCGGTAACATTTACGAGGATGTTGTGCAGGCTCAAGCCGCTGCACGTCAAGGTGCCGATATCATTGCGGTTATCCGTACCACAGGTCAAAGTCTGCTCGACTATGTTCCTTACGGTGCTACAACCGAGGGTTTCGGTGGAACTTACGCTACACAGGAGAACTTCCGCATTATGCGTAAAGCTTTGGATGAGGTTGGCGAGGAAATTGGTCGCTACATTCGCCTTTGCAACTACTGCTCAGGTTTGTGTATGCCTGAGATTGCGGTTATGGGTGCGTTTGAGGGACTCGATGTTATGCTAAACGACGCCCTTTACGGAATTCTTTTCCGCGATATCAATATGCAACGCACAATGGTTGACCAGTACTTCTCACGTATCATCAACGGGTATGCTGGTGTAATCATCAATACAGGCGAGGATAACTACCTAACCACCGCCGATGCGTTCGACGAGGCTCACACCGTACTGGCATCGGACCTTATCAACGAACAGCTAGCGTTTATTGCAGGAATTCCTGCCGAGCAAATGGGACTTGGTCACGCATTCGAAATGGACCCAGAACTGGAGAACGGTTTCCTTTACGAGTTGGCACAAGCACAAATGACCCGCGAAATTTTCCCCGATGCACCGCTTAAGTATATGCCTCCTACCAAGTTTATGACTGGTAACGTTTTCCGTGGTCATATTCAGGATGCTCTTTTCAACCAAATTGCCATTTGGACTGGCCAAGGGCTTCAGCTTTTGGGTATGATGACCGAGGCAATTCACACACCATTTATGTCGGACCGCTACCTTGCCATTGAGAATGCTAAGTATATCTTCAAGAATATGAAGAGCATTGGCGATGAGGTGGAGTACAAGGAGAATGGAATTATCCGCAACCGTGCCAAGGAAGTACTGAATAATGCTGTTGAGCTACTAGAGGTACTTCAGAACGATGGACTTTTCAACGCGCTGGAGCAAGGAAAGTTTGCCGCAGTTAAGCGTCCAAAAACTGGAGGTAAAGGTCTTGCAGGAGTAGTTGAGCGTGGCGCTAACTACAGCAATCCATTTGTTGATTTGATGAAACAACGTAAGTAAAACGCATTAAAGAGATACACAATATGAGCGGAGGATTATACTCAATGGAGGCGCGCGATTTCGATACAACGCTCGACCTCAAAAAAATAAAGCCTTACGGCGATACAATGAACGATGGTAAAACCCAAGTAAGTTTTACTCTACCTATACCTTGCGGAAACGAGGCCATTGAAGCGGCAAAACAGCTAATGAAGAAGATGGGATTTGAGAATCCACAGGTTGTATTCTACAAGGAGCTGACTGCAGGCTTTACATTCTTTAACTGCTACGGTAGCTGCGTTCACACTGTCGATTTCACCACCATTCACGTTCCCAAGGTTGAGGCTACAACTTGGGATATGCACCAAACCGACGAGTACATCAAGGAGAATATTGGTCGTAAACTGGTTGTGGTTGGCGCAAGTACCGGAACCGATGCCCACACTGTAGGTATCGATGCCATTATGAATATGAAGGGCTACGCAGGCCATTATGGCTTAGAGCGTTACGAGGGATTTGAGGCCTACAACCTAGGTAGCCAAGTTCCCAACGACGAGTTTATTGCCAAGGCAATTGAACTAAAAGCCGATGCCCTTTTGGTTTCGCAAACCGTTACCCAGAAGGATGTTCACATTCAGAATCTAGTTGAGTTGGTTGAGATGCTCGAGGCCGAAGGCCTACGTAGCAAAGTTATCCTTTGCTGTGGTGGTCCACGTATTAACCACGAGTTGGCCAAGGAGCTAGGCTACGACGCAGGCTTTGGAATGAACTCCTATGCCGACGATGTGGCATCGTTCATAGCGCAGGAATTTGTGCGTAGGAATAAGAAGTAGTTTTCTATAAAGTAGTATACTGTAACCCTGATGGAGTTTTTACTCTGTCAGGGTTTGTTGTTTTGTGGATGTTCCAACATCGCAAAGACTTTCCAACGTCAGCCGATAGGCGAACTTGGAAACGTCAAGAACCAAAATAGTTATATTTAACGTTTCCAGGAGGCTGCGTCACGCTGGAAAGTTTTTGTGGAGGGCATGACCTTCCAGCGCCTGCAATACCTGGAAGCGTCAGAAAGCCAACCCGAAACAAATCAATCGTTTTCTTAAATTTGAATATATTTACGAAAGAGAAAAAAATGATAATAGTGCGGTCATGAACCGATTCTCTAACTGGCGGAGAGTTCGCCGAAGGCAAACCGCTTTTTAAACAAGTGTAGTTTTGAAAACTATGCTTTACGATCCAGGATATTGGTTTTCGCGTGCGTCAAAAAATAACGCGCCCGAACGAGAGGAGTAATTAACTTTTTCTTTCTTCGAATTGTTATTAGTATTTATTTTATCTCAACCGACTTAATATCCTTTATGCTGTTAAGCGCAGGTATTTAAACTATACTATCTTAGTCTTTTCATTAAACTCATTTTACAGACATCGCAATTTTCATAACTAAACGAATGGGAAGTCCAGGTTTTGCCATTTGATTTGTATCACCAACAAAATATAGGTCTTTGTGCGGATAATAGAATGCAAATGAGCCTGTTGAACCTGAATGCCCTAATAAATCCCCCTTCCCCATATAAAGTGTCATTATTGTAT
>WBUV01000075.1 GCA_008933525.1 Bacteroidales bacterium
GCATAATAATTGTAAACCCTGAATCCGATGCACAGGGCAAAGTTGTTTTTGGCAATAATAGCTTACGTTACTTTAATTGAGCGGCTTTTATCAAAACCGTTGTTGCTTTTTTTGCATCGTATTAAAAGGAAATACCGTCTTCTAGTTTCGCTTTTTAGCAAAAGCATTTCAAATTTTTCTGTCCAAACATCATGCTCCATTAATTCTTTATGTGACTCATTAAACTTAGGGTTACAGGAAGGATTTTTGGTTCGTTTTCTTCGTATTTGATTTCTCACTATTTAATATTTATAAGTCTTGCAAATTGGTTTTGCAAGGCCAGTCTTGTACAAACGTATTATCTGACTTAAACTTAATAACTAACCTAAAATTGGGACTATGAAACAAAAACTTTTTACTTTTTTGCTATTGGCGCTAGTTAGTCCAATGGTATTTGCAGGTGGTATTGTTACTAATGCCAACCTAAGTGCATCGTATATCCGAATGCCTGCACAGGATGCTACTCTTGGTATCGATGCAGTTTATTACAATCCAGCAGGTCTAGCATTCATGGCCGATGGTTTTTATGTTTCGTTAAGTAATCAGTATATCACCCAAACTCGCGAAATTTCGAGCACATTCCCTGGGATGAATAAAACAACCTTCGAGGGTGGCGTAGTTGCTCCATTGTTTCCTGCTGTTTACTTAGTTTACAAAAAGAATAAAATGGCTTTCTCTTTTGGATTTAATCCAATAGGTGGAGGTGGAAGCGCAATGTTCGAGGAGGGTTTACCATCGTTTGAGCAGCAAGTTGCAGTATTACCTCCTTCACTAACAGGAGCAGGCATAACTACAACTCAGTACTCTTTTGACTCAGAGTTTGAAGGACGTTCGTTGATGTATGGTTTACAAGTTAACGGCTCCTATGCACTTAACGATAAAATATCTGTTAGCTTAGGTGCTCGCTATATTATTGCTCAAAACTCCTATAAAGGATATTTAAAGGATGTTCAAATTAATCCTCTTCATCCTTACAATGCCAGTGGTGCAGGAAACATGACCTCTGCTCCAGTTTTTTTTGCAACTCTTGCTACTGCTGCAACAACTGCTGCAAATAGCGTTCAACCCCTTATAAGCGGTGGTGGTGGTGGATTAACTTTAAGCCAAGCTGTTTCTGCAAGTTATTTGACATCAGCTCAGGCTACTCAGTTGGCTGGTGGATTAGGTGTTGCTGATTATACAACACTTCCATACACTATTGCTCAAATTCAAGCGGCTTATCAAACAAATGCTGCAACTATGACTGGTTATTCTGTTGCTACTTCCGATAAAGAGGTTGACGCAAAGCAGAGTGGAACAGGTATATCTCCAATTATTGGTTTAAACGTTAAGGTTAACGAAAAGTTGAACATTGGTTTCCGCTACGAGCACAGAGCAAAAATTAATGTTAAGAACGATACCAAAAAGGACGATGTTCGTTTATACCCCGATGGCGTTGAAACTCCAAACGATATGCCTACTACAATTTCATTGGGTGCGAGTTACAAAGCAACCGATAAGTTAAGCTTAAGCGCTGGAGCGCATTATTATTTCGACAAAACTGCTGCTTATGGCAAGGTGGAGTCACGCGATGCAAACGGAATCCCAACTTTCTACGAAAACAAAGCAGTTATCGATAATAACTTCTTAGAGCTTGCATTGGGTGCCGAGTATGCTATTAACGAGAAAGTATTAGTTAGTGGTGGTTACTTAAGGACTCAAAGTGGAGTTAATATTAAGTATCAAAGCGATTTAAGCCATAGTTTATCAACAAACACAATCGGTTTTGGTGGACGTTACATGGTTAACGAGAATATTGGAATTAACCTTGGTGCAATGATGTCCTTCTACCTAAAGGAAACAAAGGCGTTTGATATTCCTGTAGTTTACGAGGAAACATACAAGCGTTCTGCAACTGTATTTGCAATTGGCGTTGATTTTAAATTCTAGTAAAATTATTACTATCTTAGTCGGGGTTAGGGAATTCCTAGCCCCGATTTATATTTTTTAACCATGAATAAATTTTTTCTACTAATATCGATCATTTTGCTTTCAGCAGGCAGTTCCATTGCGCAGTTGGTTGTGCTTAATCCTTTTGCTGCTGAGCAATCGCATCCTGAGTTGGTAATCGATAGGATTACTTTTTTTGGCGATTCTACTGTTGTAAACCTTACTGTAGAAAACAAGTTGGAGCGCGGTGGTTGGTTTTGTGCCGATAAAAGTATTTACTTGGAGAATCCTTCAACACGTCAAAGATATAGGATTGTAAAGTCGAAAGGTATTCCTACATGTCCTGTTACTCATAGTTTTGTTAGAAAAGGAGAGAAATTATCTTTTACATTAGTTTTTCCGTCAATTCCGCAAGGAACTAGAACTCTGAACTTAATTGAGGATTGCAATAAAGCATGCTTTGTCTTTAAGGGAATAATTCTGGACGACAAGTTGAATTCCGATATTCGATTGTATAACCAAGGTATGGAGCACTATGCTGCAAATCGACTAAACGAGGCCGTAGAGTGTTTCATAAAGATAGTTGAAAATATCCCTGCATTTCCAACCCATGTTTACGGGTACTCATATTACCATCTGGTAATCATACATTTAAATAAAGGCGATAATTTAACAGCCAAGTATTGGTTTAACAATTTACAAACATCATCATTGCCAGATAAACAGTATTTTATCGATGCAATCAGGAAGGAGAAAGGCATACCTCAGTAATTTATTAGAAGGTTAGACTACTCTTTCCAATCCCCGTTTTCTTTTATAAGATTAATTAGTTCGTTTATGGCATCCTCTTCGGGGATGTTTTTCTTTACAACCTCTTTGCCTTTGTACAGAGTAATTCTTCCTGGGCCTGCGCCAACGTATCCATAATCGGCATCGGCCATTTCGCCAGGTCCATTAACAATACAGCCCATAACTCCAATTTTTAACCCTTTAAGCTGAATAGTGCTTTCCTTCACCTTTTGAAGCGTTTGTTGCAAATTGAATAACGTTCTGCCACACCCAGGGCATGAGATAAACTCAGTTTTAGAAACTCTTGTTCTGGCTGCCTGAAGAATTGTGAAGGCTGTTGAACATATGTCGCTCTCGTTAATGTTTGGAGCTGTTATAATTATACCATCGCCAAAGCCATCAATAAGTAGAGCTCCTAGGTCCGATGCCGATTTTAACTGAAAGGCTTCTTTGTCGGAGTCATTATAAGTACGGGAAACTATTACCGGTAGGTTTATGTCATTATTTATTAATTGAATAAAAGCTGCTCTTTGTTCGGCAAATCCATTTGTGTTTTTTGTTTCGAGTAATAGCGTAGATTTTGTGTCTTTTTGGAGTAGATGGATAAGATCGATGTCGGCAAAATTGTTAATACTTACTTTAATAAACTTTACTTCAGAATCAAACTTTTGAGTTTTGAACTCTTGTGCTGTGATCAACATGAATTTTCTTGAATCATCAGATATTAAAGGCAGATCATCAACAGGTAGGCTTTTTTCAACTTTGCTTTTATCTGCAATAATGTAATCAGCAGCAATATCGTTTCTATTCCATTTATTGGTTGTTTTCTCCAAAATCCAACCCCAAGCTTTTAGTGTAGACTCGGTAATAGTTTGATGGTCTTTAAGATTTGCTATTACAATTGGAGGATTCGAAGACCCAATATTGCCTAGCGCTATAGTTTTGCGTCTGCAGTAATCAAAAGGGTTGTAGGGAATATTCTCAATCCCTTCAATTTTGGGATTTGTATCGCGATTTTGGAAGTAAGCAACTAGTTTTTGAGCTACGGGTATTTCGTTTTCGGGTTCCTCGGTGAGCGAAACACGAATAGTGTCGCCTATTCCATCGGCAAGAAGAGTACCTATGCCCACAGCCGATTTTATTCGTCCATCTTCGCCATCGCCAGCTTCTGTTACTCCAAGATGCAATGGGTAGTGCATATCTTCATCATTCATCCTGCTTATGAGAAGTCGAACAGCATGAACCATTACCCTAGTATTGCTCGATTTCATAGAAATCACAACATCGTTAAACTGGTGTTTTTTACAAATTCTAAGAAATTCTAATGCCGACTCAGCCATTCCATCCGGAGTATCGCCATACTTGCTCATAATTCTATCCGAAAGCGATCCATGGTTAACGCCTATCCTTATTGCAACATTCCTCTTGTTGCAAATTTCAATTAATGGTAAGAGTTTTTCCTCAATTCGTTCTAATTCTTGCTGATATTCTTTGTCGCTATAGCTTAAGTTCTCAAACTTTGCTCTTGGATCCACAAAGTTTCCAGGATTAATTCTTACCTTCTCAACGTGCTTGGCTGCTTCTAGAGCTGCAGCTGGATTAAAATGTACATCGGCAACCAAAGGGATATTGTAACCTCGGGCAATAAGTTCCCGCTTAATATTTTCAAGGTTCGATGCCTCCTTTACTCCCTGCGTGGTAATCCTAATATACTCGGCGCCAGCATCAGCCGCACGAATGCATTGTTCAACAGTGGCAAAAGTATCGTTAGTATTGGTTGTGGTCATTGTTTGAACCCTAACAGGATTGCTACCTCCCAGAGGAGTTTTGCCAACCCTTACCTCGATACTCATACGTCTTATATGAGTACTCAACGATTCACAGTATTTGGAATTTGCCATGAACTTACATTTTTTACAAAGTAAAGCAATTTTGTTAATGCAAATTGTTGTTTTTTAAATGAAAGGAATAGAATTTATCAAAAATAAAAAAGCCACCTTTCGGTGGCTTCAGTGGGCCCAGCTGGGCTCGAACCAGCGACCCTCTGATTATGAGTCAGATGCTCTAACCTGCTGAGCTATGGGCCCATAAAAATCGTTAAACGATTTTTAAATTGGAGTGCAATATTACATATTTGCATTCAATTTTTCAACAATCAAACAATTAATTTATGCAATCAATCTCATTTTATCCATACAATAATCTGAATATCAAAAGTATAATTTTCGATTTGGGAGGTGTTATTTTAGATATTGATTACAGGCGGACAGTTGATGCTTTTAGGAAACATGGCGCCAACAACCCCGAAAGTATGTTTACAAATGCGGAGCAGGTTCAACTTTTGAATAATTTCGATTGTGGTTTGGTTACTCCTCAGGAATTTCGCGACGAAGTTCGGAGAGTATTGGGATTGAGAGTAATCGATTCACAAATAGATGAAGCATGGAATGCACTGTTACTAAGTTGGGATTTGAATAGGCTAAAGTTAATAGATGAGTTAAGAAAAGAGTTTAGGGTTTTTCTTTTAAGCAATACGAGTGTTATACATAGCGATTTGTACAATACGCAGTTGATGGAATTGACTGGCGGTAGAAATTTAAAGGCATTTTTCGAGAAGGTTTACTACTCCTACGAAATTGGATTGAGAAAACCCAATCCGGCAATTTTTGAAATGGTTATAAACGAGAATAATCTCGTCCCTAGCGAAACTCTATTTATTGACGACACACTGGAGCATGTAAAATCGGCAGAATTGTTAGGTTTGAATACCTATCATATAAAACCCTCGAATGGCGAAACAATACTTCAGCTTTTTAAGGGTATGCGATAAAATTGAAAACCTCCATGTTGCTTACACATGGAGGTTTTGATTAAAGGAAAGATTATTTTAATCGATTACTTCTTTGTGTTTTTTTCAATTTCAACAACCATATCCCAATTTTCGTAAATGGTGTAAAGATCCTTTTCGGTTAGTTTTGCCATTGAAATTGATTGCGAGGCAGCTGCTTTTAACATTTTGTCCATTTCGAACATACCCGCATTTTTCTTTTCAGCGTCGGACATTTTTTCATACTTCTCCATTCCCCACAGACTTGAAACTGCAGCAAACCCTGAAGCAGCCGCTATCATATCGGTACTGTATTCCAGAACGCCGCTGTATCCATGCGATGTGAGTACGCTGTTTATCTCATCGGTTTGTTCCTGGTTGTAACCTTTAATTTCTGCTGTAGCATCAATCAGACGCTGCAACTTTTCGGTCGATAAAACTGCTTTTCCTGTCGATAATGCATTCTGAACTTCACCTAAAGCTTTAGCAGGGAACTCTTCCGGTCTTTCGTATTTCTCATTGGTTCCAGATTCAGCATCATCGTACTGGGTTTGCATTTCATCGGATGCTTCGGCCATTTGTTCCTCCATTTTCCTGAGCTCTTTTTCAAAGGAAGAAGAGCCCATTTTATAACCATGTCTTAGCGCAGCACCTCCGGCTAAACTAATTATTAAGAATATCGCAATTAATCCAGCTAATACATACGAAATAATTTTTGCTGTTTGTTCTTTTCCTTTTAAGGATATGGTTATTGCTAGGTAAAGCAGATACAATGAATATAAATTAACAGCCAATCCAACAATTGATCCTAAATAAAAGTTTACACTTTGTAAAACCGATAAAAGCGCACTGATGGGGAAAATTACCATTATAGATGCAGAAACCCTCAAGCAAGCCTCAAAATCGTTATTCCCGTTACATATCGATGAAACGATTAGGATAAGAAGTGCACCAATAAACACACCAATTACACCTCCAATTATAGTCAGGAAGAATGCTCCAATACCTGCAGCGCCACCTAGTAACCCGCCAGCAACACCGCCAACAGCGAGAAAACTCCAAATAAGATAGAAAACACCTGCAATAACACTGTATATTAATGCTTTAATAATTGGCTCACCCATTCCGCCATCCAGTTTAAGAGAGGTAAAGTAGGACTTTGGATTCAACAGAGTTTCTTTTGAATCGTCGATAAATTTTTTGAAATCGAATGTTTTTTCGTTCATGATATTTGATTTTAGGTTTATAATTTTTTAAATGAGCACTAAATATCAAATATCAGAAAATTACTGAAAAAAGTCAACTAATACCGAGGTTATTTGATGTTATTGTGATGTAACTTAGTATGGTATACCATACTGTTTCATCTTGTTGTAAAGAGTTTTTCTGTCGATATCTAGAAGTTGAGCGGCCTTGCTTTTATTAAACCGTACTTTTTCGAGAGTTGACATTATAAGCTCGTATTCAGCCTTTTCCTTCATCTCCCTTAGATTGTCGGTATCGGGTTTCTTTGCATCGCCGGTTGAAAGGTTATCTTTTTTGATTATCTCTATTGGTAGGCTAATAAGCGAAATCATTGAGTTTTGCTCAAGCAGTACAGCCCTACGAATAACGTTTTTCAGCTCCCGTAGGTTGCCGGGCCAGCTATAGCTCATTAGTATGTCCATTACATCGGAATCGAAACCATTGATATTTTTTCCTAATTCGTGGTTTGCTTGATCGAGGAATGTTTTTGCGAAAATTAGTAGATCGGATTTTCGTTCGTATAAAGGGGCAACTCGAATTGAGAATTCATTTAGGCGGTGGTATAAGTCTTCGCGGAAATTACCACGGTTTACCATTTCGAGCAAGTTTTCGTTTGTAGCAACGATTATTCTAACGTCGACGGGAATCTCCTTGCTATCGCCAATACGTTTAACTTTTCGCTCCTGAATTGCACGTAAAAGATTAACCTGTACATCGTAAGGGAGGTTTCCAATTTCATCGAGAAATAGTGTGCCTCCGTTGGCAACTTCGAATTGTCCTACTTTATCGGATATTGCTCCAGTAAATGATCCTTTAATATGTCCAAAGAATTCACTCGCAGCAAGTTCTTTTGGCAAAGCGCCACAGTCAATCGCTACGAATGGTTTTTTTGCCCGTTTGCTTTCCCGGTGAATTTGCCTAGCTATAAATTCTTTTCCTGTTCCACTGTCGCCGTGAATTATAACCGAAAGGTTTGTTGGCGCTACAATGCTGATGTACTTATTAACCTGTTGGCTGTATTCGCTATCGCCCTTAATGAAGTTAGAACTATCGGAATGAATGGTCGATTCTGCTGGCTTTACAGAACTATCGGCTGATAATGCATTGTTTATGGCTGCTAATATTTCATCGGGATTGATTGGCTTTGTGACATAATCGTAGGCACCAAGTTTAATAGCCTTTACAGCCATACGAATATCGGCATAGCCAGTCATCAGAATTACAATTGTGGACTGATTTTTTCGTTTGGCTTCACCCAGTACTTCCATTCCACTTTTCTCGGGTAATCTGTAATCCGAAAGAACAACTTCGTACTTATTTGAACGAATCAGCCTTGAGGCCTCATCGAATGAGAAAGCTTCGTTAACCTGATGTCCTTGCTTAGTAAGGTAAGTTTTAAGCATTAAGCAAAAGGTGGAATCATCATCCACTACTAAAATCCTAGCCATTTATCCCAACTTTAATTCAATAACAAACGCTAAGTTATGTACTTTTTACAAAAATCATCGTTAAACCAAGTTTTTTTAACCAAAACCTTACCTTTGTAAGCTTAAATATTATTGATATGCACGATAAAACGGTCAATAAAAATCTTGTTTTAGTTTTGGTGATGATAACTTCCTTCATCACTCCTTTTATTGGTGCTGCAGTGAATTTAGCCCTTCCAAAAATTAGCGAGGACTTTCACTTAAATGCCATAGAGATGAGCTGGGTAACAATGTCGTACTTGCTCTCATCGGCAGTTTTTCTTGTGCCAATAGGGAAACTTGCCGATATTGTTGGGCGTAAGAGAATCTTCTTTTGGGGAAATATAATTCTTGTGATAAGTTCATTGCTATGTGCTTTATCGTTTTCTGGTGATATTTTGATTTTTTTTAGAGTTCTTCAGGGAATCGGTAGTTCTATGGTTTTTGCTACAGGGATGGCTTTAGTTACCTCTGTGTTCCCTCCCAACGAACGAGGCAAAGCGATAGGCTTAAATGTAACCGCTGTTTACATAGGATTGTCCGCAGCACCATTAATCGGAGGATTTATGATATCGTGGTTTGGCTGGCATAGTCTGTTTTATGTGCCAGTTATAATTGGATTACCTTCTGCAATTATAACTCGAATCTCAATAAGAACAGAATGGGCCGAGGCTAAAAACGAGGCGTTTGACCTGAAGGGTTCGTTGATTTACGTTCCCTCGATGAGTGTTTTTATGTACGGATTCTCCAAACTTCCAGATCCATTGGCTATTATATTAACAATAATTGGCCTAGTCGGATTAATTGTATTTATAAGAATAGAGTTGAAGGTTAACTCGCCAGTATTAAATATAAGTTTATTTAAAACCAATAAGCTTTTTGCTTTTGCCAACCTAGCCGCACTGATAAATTATGCAACTACATTTGCCGTTACATTTGTGTTGAGTTTGTATTTACAGTATGTAAAAGGGTTATCGCCCCGAGAAGCTGGTATGATTCTGGTAACTCAACCAATTGTTATGGCAGTATTTGCCTCGTGGGCAGGAAAGCTGTCGGATAAGTACGATCCTCGAATTCTTGCATCATCTGGTATGGCAATATCGGCCATCGGTTTACTTATGTTAACCCCGATAAATCAAAACACATCAGTAATTTACCTTATATCCACATTAATTGTACTTGGTTTAGGATTTGGCCTATTTTCGTCGCCAAACACAAACTCAATAATGGGGTCGGTTGAGAAAAAGTTTCTTGGATTGGCCTCCGGTACAGTCGGAACAATGCGTCTAACCGGGCAAATGGTTAGTATGGGAATAGCCACAATGATAATCCATATCTATATTAACAAGGATAATATAACTGCTCAGAATCACCAACAGTTTATTTGGGCTATTGGTACAATATTCCTTGTTTTCGTACTCTTAAGTGTGGTTGGAGTTTGGGCTTCGCTTAAAAGGGGTAAAAATAATGCTATAATAAAGGCCTCAGAATAAAACTATCCTGAGGCCCCAAACATATGTTCTTGTGTTTATAGTTACTCAACCTCTCCAATAATTACCACGTAGTTTTTACCATATTTCTTTGCACATTTGGGGCAAGTGGTGTACCACATATACCATTTTTTGATGTATAGGCCTTTGTTGGCAACAACTACTTTAAAATCTTCGCTCCACTTTCCTGTATCCTTAAATGGACCTTCATAAACTTTACTGAAGAACTTTCCGCTTAGCTTTACATTCTCGGCGTTGGCAACCTCTTTATCTACCGCTAGGTAAACATCCATATTCCATTTCGATGTGTGATCCGATAGGCACAGGAAATCGGGCATAGTGGCGTTTGCTGCAGTAACCTTCTCGTCAAGCCGTTTCATGGTTTTACCAAAACCAACAGGCATGTAAAAGATGGTAAAAACCTTATCCTTTATAAATGGCTTATTGTACCACTCCAGCATTTTTCCGTTCCAGTTTGTTGGGTCGAATGGTGGGCAGCAGGTTGAGTTTTCTTTTTCCATAAATGTATTGTTTAGGTTAAGTCAAATTTACATAGATATTTTACTAAAAAACAAATATTGGATATAATAATTATTTGGATATAAGTGCCTTACTTTAACTC